>JAUVNM010000094.1 GCA_030599705.1 Gammaproteobacteria bacterium | reverse complement strand
GCGTATGGCCATTACCACCAGTACCGAGAACTCGGGCCTGTTTTCCGTTATCCAGCCGGTCTTCGAGCAGGTGCTGGATATCAAGGTGCACGTCATTGCTGTCGGTACCGGCAAGGCACTGGAACTGGGGAGGCGCGGCGATGTCGACGTGGTGCTGGTGCATGCCAGGCTGGACGAGGAGGCGTTCGTGGCCGCCGGTTATGGCATTGCGCGCCACGAGATCATGTACAACGATTTTATCATTGTCGGTCCGGAAGATGATCCCGCCGGTGCGCGCGGCATGCAGGATGCCGGCAAGGCACTGGCAAAAATTGCCGCCGCCTCTGCCGCCTTCATGTCGCGCGGCGATGACTCCGGTACCCACAAGAAGGAACTGGCGCTATGGCAGCAGGTTGGCATTGAACCACAGGGCCGTTGGTACCGGCCAGTCGGTCAGGGCATGGGCAAGACCCTGCAGATTGCCGGTGAGATGCAGGCCTATACTCTGGTTGACCGTGGCACCTGGCTGGCCTATCGGGCGAACACGCCGCTCACGCTGGTGGTCGCCGATGGTGATGATCTGAAAAACTCCTATGGCATTATCGCCGTCAGTCCGGAACGGTTCCCGGATGTGAACTATGCAGCCGTGCAGCGCCTGATTCATTGGTTTGAATCCGACAAAGCGCATGCGCTGATTGCCGGTTACCGCGTTGATGGTGAACAGTTGTTCTACCCGAACTAGCATGGACAGTCTGTCTGCCGCCACCGCTGAATCCTTCCGCCTGCTGTTCTCCGGCGACATGGCGTTGTGGGTCATTATCTTTACCTCTTTCAGCGTCTCGGTGCGAGCGATCCTGATTGCTGCGCCGTTTGCCTTTGTTGCGGCCTTCCTGATGGCGCACCTGCGCTATACGGGACGGCGCGCCATGATTGCCGGCTTCAGTGCACTGCAGTCCATACCAGCCGTGGTTGTCGGGCTGACCGTGTACCTGGTGTTTTCCCGCAGCGGCCCGTTGGGCGATCTGAAACTGCTGTTTACCCATTCATCGATGAGTATCGGCCAGATCCTGCTGTCGTTCCCGTTGCTGGTGGCGTTAAGCCATGCAGCCTTCCAGGCGGCCGACCGGCGCGTCTGGGAAACCTCGGTTACGCTGGGTGCGAAGCCGCACCGCGCCTTCCTGACGCTGATACACGAGGTGCGTTTCGGCCTGATTGCCGCATTGATTGCCGGCTTCGGCCGCATTATCGCCGAAGTCGGCTGCTCCATGATGGTGGGTGGCAACATCCTGGGTTATACCCGTAATATACCGACCGCGATTGCGCTGGAAACCACCAAGGGCGAGTTTGCACAGGCCATAGCCCTTGGCATGGTGCTGCTGGTTATGGCGTTGTTGTTGAACGGCCTGCTCGCGTTTTTCCAGGGCCGGGGGGTGATGTCATCATGAGTGAGATTATTCGATACACGGCATTGCGCAAGACTGTGCATGGCCAGTTATTGCTGGATATCGACTCACTGGAAATCCATGAGCACGCCTGTGTGGCACTTAGCGGCAGGAACGGTGCCGGCAAGTCCACCCTGATGCGGATCATCGCCGGACTTGAAATACCTGACAGCGTTACGGTGACCCTTGACGGGCTGACATTACCATGGCGACGCGCTTGCCAGCAGATGCGCACCCATGTGATTTACCTGCACCAGAATCCCTACCTGTTCGATCGCAGCGTCACTGACAATATTGCCTACGGCTTGCGTCACCGGAAACTTTCGATCAAGGAGATTTCCCGCAAGGTATCGGAGGCGCTGGATTGGGCCAGTATCGGTCATTTGCAAATGCGCAATGCCCGCGAACTGTCCGGTGGCGAACGCCAGCGGGTGGCCTTTGCGCGGGCCCGTATTCTCAGTCCGCGCGTGCTGCTGCTGGATGAGCCGACGACCAACATGGACAGTGAGGCGCGTAACCAGACCTACCGCATGATCAAGCGGCTCAAGGATGATAGTGTCAGTATTATTATTGCAACTCATGAGTTCCACACCGTGGCGCACCTGTGTGATACTCACCTGTCGCTGGAATCCGGCAGCCTGCGGCCGCAGGTGATTGGCACGGCAGAGGGTGAGTGCAAGGTTATTCCGTACGGCTAATAAAGACATTTTATTGAAATCATGATTGTAGGAGCGAGCTTGCTCGCGAATTGATGTTCGAGAAACCCCGTTCGCGAGCAAGCTCGCTCCTACAAAACACTGCACTCATACAATGTGCCGTTAAAATAATGCTTCCATGTTTGTTTCAGGATTATCGGTATGCAGAAGAATGAAATCGAAACACAACCCAGCTGCGAAGACGAGCTGAATACCGGGTTGTTGACCGTCGCCGAGGCGCAGGCGCGTATTCTCGATGGGGTTACTGCCATCAGCGGCACTGAAACCCTGCCGGTGCGCGCTGCACTGGACCGGGTGCTGGCCGGGGACATTAGCTCCCCGATCAACGTACCGTCACATACCAATTCCGCCATGGACGGCTACGCGGTGCGTGCCGGGGACCTGCCGGACGAGGGGGTGCGCGAGTTCCCGGTGCCGGGCACTTCATGGGCCGGCCGACCCTGGCTAACGCCAATCGAGCCCGGCCAGGCGGTACAGATCATGACCGGCGGCATGATGCCGGAGGGTGCGGATACCGTTGTTATGCAGGAACAGGTAGAGCGCAATGGTGACAGGGTGCAAATCGGCAGCGGCCACAGGCCCGGGCAGCACGTGCGCGCTGCCGGTGAGGACCTCGCCGCCGGGCAGCCGGTGTTTACTGCCGGCAAGCGCCTGAGCGCCGCCGATATTGGGGTACTGGCTTCACTCGGGCTGGGTGAAGCCAGTGTCACTCGTCGCCTCAAGGTGGCCTTCTTTTCCACTGGCGATGAATTGCGTTCGGTGGGCGAACCACTGGATCCCGGCGAGATCTACGACAGCAACCGCTACACGCTGTATGGCATGCTGAAGAAGCTTGATGTCGAGATTATCGACATGGGTGTGGTACGTGACCGGCGTGAACTGATTGAGCAGGCCTTTCGCGACGCCGCCGTCCGCGCCGACGCTATCGTAACGTCGGGCGGTGTCTCCGTGGGTGAGGCCGATTTCGTCAAGGAGACCCTGGAAAAACTCGGCAGCATGGCGTTCTGGAAGATTGCCATGAAGCCCGGGCGGCCGGTGACCTTCGGGCATATCAACAATGCCGTATTTTTCGGTCTGCCGGGCAACCCGGTCTCCGTCATGGTGACGTTCTTCCAGTTTGTGCGGCCGGCGCTGGTCAAGATGAGCGGCGAGACCGGTGCGCTGGGCGTATACACGGTACTTGCACGTACCACCAGCGCCCTGCGCAAACGCCCCGGCCGTTATGAATTTCAGCGCGGGGTGCTGGAGCAGAGCGGGCCCGGCGAGTTTACCGTGCGCACTGCCGGTGCCCAGGGTTCCGGTATCCTGCGCTCCATGAGCGAGGCCAACTGCTTTATCCTGCTCGACCCTGACCGCACCAGTGTAGCGGTCGGTGAGGAAGTCGAGGTCCAGCCATTTCAGAGCTTGATGTAACAACGAGAGTAAACATGCCCAACAACCCGAACAAACGTGAATTCAAACCCCTGAATATCGCCATTATGACAGTGTCGGATACGCGTACTGAAACCACCGACACGTCCGGCGATACACTGGTTAAACTGCTGACCGAGGCCGGTCATACACTGGCGGAAAAACGCATTGTCCCGGACGATATCTACCGGATGCGCGCGGCCGTCTCACAATGGATCGCCGATGGCGCCATCAACGCGGTTATTACCACCGGTGGTACCGGCATCACCGGGCGGGACACCACCCCGGAGGCGGTCGCGGCGCTGTTCGACAAGCAGATTGACGGCTTCGGTGAGTTGTTTCGTGCCGTGTCCTACGAGGAGATCAATACCTCGACCATCCAGTCCCGGGCCGTGGCCGGGGTCGCCAACGCCACCTTTATCTTCTGTCTGCCGGGATCCACCGGCGCCTGCCGCACCGGCTGGGGCAAGCTGATCAGTCACCAGCTGGATTACCGTACCCGGCCCTGCAACCTGGTGGAATTGATGCCGCGGATACTGAAGAAGGGTTAGGGTGCTGCGTACCTGACCCGACCTGCTGGTCAAGCAACCGTTTTATCCGTTTGTTTGTTTAACCACGCCAGGACGAAATCTGATACCGCCTCGACATTGTTGAGATCAAGCAAAGGCAGCGTGCCGGTATCGATCGGGCTGTCCGTGGCCACGGCGATGATGTTGTGGTCTTCCGGGTAGAGCAGCGGGTGCCCCAGCGCCGGCCGGTGCAACTCAATACGCGTAAATGGTACGTGTTTGAACCCCTCGACCAGTACCAGGTCGATACTGTCGGGATCCAGCCGGCCGATCAGCGACTCCAGTTGCGGGTCGCCATCCAGGTCCGTCTCCGTCATCAAGGCCCAGCGTTTGCCGGATGCCACCAGCAGTTGCCGGGCGCCGGCCTTGCGTAGTTCGTAACTGTCTTTATCGGGCTTGTCGATGTCGAAGTTGTGGTGAGCGTGCTTGATGACGCCAACACGGATGCCCCGGTCAGCGAGTGACGGGATCAGTTGTTTCAACAGGGTGGTTTTGCCGGTACCGCTGAAGGCGGCAAAGCCCAGTACCGGTTTTGGATGGCTCATGACGGTAGTGTACCCGGAAACAGGATGCGTGCTGCATAGCCCGGTTTGAGGATATAACCGTCCACCAGGCGTGCATAATCCTCGCGTATTCCGCGCCGCAGGATGGCACCGGAAATGATCAAGCCCGGCAGCAACAGCAGCACGATCAGTGGCAGGTATTGCGCTTGCAGCAGCCATGCCGCCAGTGGCAACAGGTACAGCGGCCAGCTGAACAGGATGCCGCGCAAACCGTGCTTGATAACGAGCAGCAGGTGCGCGATGCCACGATACCGGCGTTGCCGGGGTGATGTGTACAGGGCCATGAACACACCGCGCTCGAAATCGTTGCGGATGTCGCTCAGGCGCCTGGGTGAAACGGTGTTCATTTCTCGAATAATTCAAATGAATGTAGGAGCGGCCTGAAGGTAATTACATTCCTCACTGTTATATATTTAATGACACTCCGGCAGCACGCCCACCTGCGGCATCTCGGCCAGCCCGGTTTGGCGCGCATGTTCTTCAAATCCCTTGTTGCGCCAGAAAAACGCACCCGGCATGGTGGTCGGTATCACCAGCGCATAAAACAGGGCGCGTCCGGTGACGGCCGTGATGCCAATGACGGTAGCTGCTGCAAGCCATAGCAACAGCCCGGGCACACCGGACGGGGATACGAGTGCCATCCCCAGTACCAGCGCCATGGCCATCCCCAGCCCGGTATTGCGCGCCAGCCAGGTGTTTCCGAAAGTGGTGGTCTGCTCGTAATGCGATGCCTGGCCTTCACCGCTGCCGGCTTTCAGGTCGCGCACGTGGTAATACATGCCAACGGCTTCCATTATCAGGCCAGCCAGCATTATTCCCGCCAGGTGGCTGGCTGCTTCACTCCATGTCAGGCCGCTGTAGTGCTGAACCGCGGTATAGGTGAGTGCAACCAGCAACGGGCCGAGCACCAGCATGTTGCCGTAGAACGCGGTCAGTACCTGCCAGTGGTCCCAGTAGGGACGTGCCTTGATGCGGTAGATGCGCTGCATGAAATACAGCGCCGCCAGCCCCGAAACCACTGCGCCCCAGCCGCTGAACGCTACCAGCCCGGATACCAGTCCGGCCGGCAGCCAGTTGAATAGCATCGGCAAGGCCGTCAGCAGGGTATAGGCACCGAGAAAATTGTAGAACACGGCAATCCCGGCGACCTCGCGGCTGACTGGCGACCAGCGCAGGTTGTTAAAGGCGCGGTAGAAGCGGTGTGGACGACCCAGGTGCAGCGTCGACAGTACCAGCGCCAGGGTCTGGAGGCCGATCAGGCCAAACAGCGTGAGTGGCAGGGCGATTGGGTGGGACTGCATGGTAAGTGTTTCTGCTCCAATCAGCGGGCCGAGAAACAGGGTGATAAAGGCACCGATCACTGTCTGTGAGATCAGGGTAAAGACCACCAGCGGGTTCTCACGCGTGCCGAGCTTCTTCAGGTTCCATTCGCGCTTGCGGTTGGTTGAATCCACCCTGGGTGTATAGGTGCTGCCCAGTGTCCTGCTACGTTCATAGCGCAACGGCATGCTGTCCGGCCGCTGCATCTCGTGCGGCAGGCTGCGGGTCTGCTGGAAGCGGATATTCGGATGCGTAATGTCCGGGTCCGGAAAGCCGGGGATGCGCGTTTCCAGCTGGTCGCGGTGTTCCGGTGTGGTCTCCATAATGCCGAAATCCAGCGCACCGGCAAGACAGGCGGCGGCGCACGCCGGTTTCAGCCCGACCTCGAGCCGGTCCACGCACATGTTGCACTTGGTGACATGCCCTGCCTCGGTGTCGAGTTGTGGCGCATTGTAGGGACACACCCAGGTGCAATAGCCACAGCCGAAGCAGATGTCCGGGTCCTGCAGCACGGCACCGTACTCGGCGAATTTGGTATAGGCCCGCGTCGGGCAGCCCTTCAGGCACACCGGATCATCGCAATGGTTGCAGGCCATGGAGATGTTCAGGCGCTGGTAGGCAGGGTAGCTGCCGCCTTCCACATAACCGACCGAGCGGAACGCGATATGCGCCGGCAGATCGTTCTTCTCCGAGCAGGCCGCCTCGCAGGCATGGCAGGAGATGCAGTGGTCGGCGTTGAAATAAAAGCCGTGCTGCTTGTAGCGGTCGGGGTTGTCGGAGATACCGGCATCGCCGTTGATGTTCAGACTCTGGCCGCGCAGTTCGTGGCCGTCCGGTACCGTCTCGATGGGTTGGCCATAGCGGTTGGCCGTCGGGTGCTCGACCTGCGGGACGAAGGCATAGGGCTGTTCTTTGGAGCGCGGTTCAAACATGTATTAAGGTATCCACACGATTCTT
>JAUVNM010000231.1 GCA_030599705.1 Gammaproteobacteria bacterium | reverse complement strand
GCAATCCGCTGATCGCAAAATTCTACCGGCCCCACCGCTGGACGGATGCGGGCATTCTCGAGGAGCACGCGTTTGCCCTGGAACTGGCCGACCAGGAAATTCCGGTAATCGCACCAATGGTGATCGAAACCGCGACGCTCCACTCCCATGGCGGTTATCGCTATGCACTCTATCAGCGCCAGGGAGGCCACTGGCCGGAACTGAACCACCGGGAAGACCGCCTGTGTATGGGGCGCTTTATTGCACGCATCCACGCCGTTGGTGCCAGCCGTTCATTTGCACAGCGTCCGGTCCTGGACATTGACAGCTTCGGCCACCAGTCATCGCATTTTCTGCTTGAGCATGGCTTTCTCCCGGCCCATATCGAAACGGCTTACCGAACGCTCACGGATGACCTGCTTGGACAGGTTGGCCGGTGTTACGCAACGGCCGGCGACGTGACAGACATCCGCCTGCATGGTGACTGCCATCCCGGCAATATCCTGTGGACGGAACAGGGGCCGCATTTCGTCGACCTGGATGACTGCCGCACGGGACCAGCCGTGCAGGACCTGTGGATGCTGATATCGGGAGAACGCCATGACATGCAGCTGCAGCTGTCCGAGCTGCTTGAAGGCTATCTGCAATTTAACGATTTCGATTACCGCGAGCTGCAGCTCATCGAGGCATTGCGCACCCTGCGCATCATGCACTATGCGGCCTGGCTGGCACGGCGCTGGGAAGACCCTGCCTTTCCGCTCGCGTTTCCCTGGTTCAATACGCCACGTTACTGGGAGGATCACATCCTCACGTTGAGAGAACAGGCCAGCCTGATGAATGAACCGGTACTAGTGGTCTGAAATAGCCGGCGACAGAAACCGGAATTAACTGCGCGAGGTGGCGAGGTGTATGCTGCCGTGTGTATCTGCGAGCGGCCCGGGCCGGGCAACGCCATATCCCTGGGCATAGTCAACCCCGATATCGGCGAGTATGTTCATGATGTCATCATTTTCCACAAACTCGGCAATTGTCTCGATGCCCATGACGACGCCCAGCTGGTTGATAGCAGTGACCATTGCTGCATTGACCTGGTCGGTATCAATGTTGCGGACGAAACTACCATCGATCTTGAGGTAGTTGACTGGCAGATTGCGAAGATAGGCGAACGAGCTAAGGCCACTGCCAAAATCATCCAGCGCGAAACGGCAACCCAGTCTGCGCAATTCATGCATGAACGCGGCCGCCATCTCCAGGTTGGCAATTGCAGCCGTTTCTGTTATCTCAAAGCAGATGTCTTCTGCGTTGATCCGGTATGCAACCAGCTTGTCCCTGATAAACTCGAGAAAAGCGGGGTCCGTGACTGATTTCCCGGACAGGTTGATCGACATCAACACCCTCTCGTCATGACCGGAATACCATGCAAAACTGTGCTCGACTACCCAGCGGTCCACCGCGGTGATCATGTTATAGTTCTCGGCCGCCGGCAAAAACCTGTCCGGCATAATCAGTTGGCCTTCTTCATCCCGCATCCTCACCAGCACCTCGAAATGGCGCACGCAGGTTTTACCCTGTGATACCGGAACGATATCCTGGCAATACAGCACCAGGCGGTCTTCATTGATCGCGTCTTTCAGCCGGTTGACCCATTGCATCTCATCGTGCCGGCGGGCAAGATCCCTGTCACTGGCCTGGTATATATGGATACCGCTTCTGCCGGCATCCTTGGCAGCATAGCAGGCAAGATCGGCAGCTTTCATCACCTCTGTCACACTGCTTGACCCGGTATCAATTGTTGCGACACCGATACTGGCGCTAATCTCGAATGTCTGATCACAGCTCTCGAACCGGGTTGCCTTGAGCATTGACAACATTTTCGCGGCAATCTCCTGGGCACCATTCAGTGTACAGTTCTTCAGCAGCACACCGAACTCGTCGCTACCCAGTCGCCCGAGGATATCCGAGTCACGCAGGCATCCCTGCAGCAGGCCGGCGATATCCTTTAGCAGGTCGTCACCCGCTGCATGGCAGCAGGTATCGTTCACCAGCTTGAACTGGTCAATATCCATGAAACACAAGACATGGTGTGCGCCTTCGCTGTGCGCCGACTCCAGTGCAAAATCCAGCCGCTTCTCGAATTCTGCACGGTTTATCAGCCCGGTTAACGGATCGTGTGCCGCCTGGTAGGTCAGCTGCCGGGCCATGCTGCGGTTCTCCGTAACATCATGGAAAATCAGCACGACACCGAGCGGCACATCACCCGCACTCATGATGGGTGACATCGAGTACTGGATCGAGAGGCGGCTGCCGTCATTCCTGTTGAGGATGCAATCACGCGTAGATATGAATGATTTTCCGGATTGCAATGACTGCATAACCGGATCCTCGACAGAGGTTCTGCTGTCATCGTCAAACAGGCTGAAGATCCGGCCGATGGGAAGACCACGCGCTATGCTGCCATCCCAGCCGGTCAGCTGCTCGGCGGCTGGATTCAGGTACTCGACCTGGCCGTTTACATCGGTACTGATAACGGCATCAGCAATTGAATGCAGGGTAATCTGGGCGCGCTCTTTCTCGCGCAACAGGTCAAATTCAGCCTGCTTGCGATCGGTAATATCCAGCAGGTAGCCTGCATAATGGGTAATTTCACCGTTCTTGCTGCGTACCGGAATTGTATAGTCGTATACCCAGCGGGTTTCGCCATCGGGCCTGATAATCCGGTAGTCGATCCCGGCGGACAGATAACGGCCATCCGGATTATCGAATTTTCCCTGCTCGACCCGTTTGAGATCGGAGTTGACGATCATGTCAGCGAACAAGTACCGGGTTCTGACCAGCTCATCTCCGTCATACCCGAACTGCGCGATTGTTTTCGACGCATACTCGATAGGCCAGCCCTGTTCGGCACGCCAGCGAAACACCGTTACCGGGCCGTTGGTGAACAACTCGCGGTCACGGTTGCGCTCGTATTCCGCCTGCTGACGCTCACGAATCTCGTTCTGCAGCGATCCATTGGCAACAGACATCTGCCGGATCAGACCGATATTTTCATGTCGCAGCAGCAGTGACCGGCAGATATTCCGATTGTAATTATAGGCAATAACCAGCAGGGCGCCTGAATAAACCATCATCATCAGCCCCATTGCATTGGCTGTCTGGCTGGACTGGACCAGCAGCGACTGCGATGGAATAAGGACTGCGGGAACCAGAAAGGCGATATAGACCGGCATGAACGCCGCATAGGAGGAAATTGCCCCGGCCATGATGCCGGCGAGACCCATAAATATCAGTACCTGGTGCCCGACAGGCCAGCTGAAATCCAGAAACAGCCCAAGGCAACCCCAGCTGATGCCGGCAACCAGCGTACCGGCAAGGTACCAATGTATCCAGTACTGGTTTGCAGCGCGAGCAGCGGGGCTTGCGAAGCGATACAGCAGCACCAGTACCGTCCGCAAGACAGTTTGCATGCACTGCACACCAAGCCAGACCAGCAGTGGCAGGTGCTCTGCCACATTCCACAATCCGGCAGTGACCAGCAGGGCAACGACCAGCCCCGTACCAAGTGCGGCCGGCGCCTGTGTATAAACCAGCTCGGCCTGTTCAGGACTGATATCGGACCCGGTCAGTTCACCATCCGCAACCGCTGGCTCCTGCAGGGCAGGCACCTCGGTAATTGAACGATGTTTGTGTGTCACTGCCATGGTTGCCGTATACCTGGCACCGGCCCGGGGTGCGCAGCCGGTCACCTCTCGGGATGAAAAACCTTGTTTAGTCAACAGGATATCGGTCAATTGAGCGGAACATTGAGTCCGGACAATGAGACCGGTGGCGGGTGCCGGTACCGCCAGCGTCAAAAACGGTAGCTTGACTATAACTTTATGTATTTATTGATATTATTTGTTCATTGGCGTGAGGCGTTACCGTTCCAGGACTACATAGAGTCTGCTCAGAAAGTCAG
>JAUVNM010000114.1 GCA_030599705.1 Gammaproteobacteria bacterium | reverse complement strand
CGGGGCCGGTTATGCTGCCACTTATGCCGAGCGTTTCGGCTTCGCCTCCGACCAGTTGCCGCACGACTTAACCCTGGCGCTGGGGAGTGCCTCGGTGACACCGCTGCAGATGGCGCGCGCCTATGCCGTGTTCGCCAATGGGGGTCATCTCATCGATCCGTACTTCATCACGCGTGTTCACGATGCCGAAGGCAACGTGGTATTTCATACGCAAGCGCCCGTGGTGTGCCCGGATTGCCCGGAGAGTCTCGAATCGATAAACACCGGGCAACTGCAGCCGCTGCCACTTGCCCCGCAGGTGATTACACCGCAGAACGCCTGGTTGATGAACTCGATGCTCCAGGATGTCATTGAGCGCGGCACCGGCAAGCGCGCCCGCTCGCTTGGACGCAGTGACCTGGCGGGCAAGACCGGGACCACGAATGACCAGAAAGACGCCTGGTTCTGCGGCTACAACCCGGCGCTGGTTGCCACGGCGTGGGTCGGGTTCGACAAGCTGGAGCCGCTGGGCCGGCGCGAGACCGGGGGGCATGCGGCCTTGCCTGCGTGGATGGACTATATGGGTAGCGCGCTTGCCGGTACCCGGAACCGGAAATATGCACAGCCCGAAGATTTGGTCACTGTGCGCATCGACCCGGTAACCGGGTTGCTGGCCGGTGGTGGCCAGACGGGCGCTATTTTCGAGACCTTCCGTGCCGAGCATGTGCCGAGCGAGTCCGGGACAGCTGCAACCGGCGGGACCACACCCGGGGGTGGCGTGGATACGCCGGAGCACTTGTTCTAGGACGGGATTTTCACCGCAGAGAAGTTGCCTGACAACCCTCCACGTTTTTCCCGCTTTCGCGGGGAATCTTGGCCATTCCCGGTCTCCCTGCAGGACCGGCCCCCGGCCGGGAATACCGTTCCCCGCGGGGCGCGGGTCCTACAGTGCGTTGTGTCCTCTGCGTCTCTGCGGCGAACAGTTTTTCCGGCATTTTCTTTACAGCAGTGCCAGGTCTTCACGGATCTTCGCGATAGAGTGCTCGAAGGCCGCCTGTTCGGATTCATCCAGGTCGACTTCGATCACCGACTCGATCCCGTTGCGGCCAAGTATCACCGGAACGCCGGCGGTTACATCGCTTTGCCGGTATTCGCCATCGAGTACGCTGATGCACGGCAGGATCCGGCGCCGGTTGTTGCTGATGGCATCGACCATGGTTGCGATGGCGGCCGCCGGGCCGTTGTAGGCGCTGCTGTTCTTGCGCAGTTCCAGCACTTCGGCGCCACCGTGGCAGGTGCGTCGGGTGATGCGTTGTCTTGCCTCGGCATCGAGAAACTCGGCAGCGGGAATGCCGTTGATGCTGGTATGCCGGAACAGCGGCACCATGGTGTCGCCGTGCCCGCCAATGACCATGGTATGGATGTCCTTGGCCGAGTAACCGGTTTCCATGCCGATGAAACACGCCATGCGGGAAGCATCCAGGACACCGGCCTGGCCGAACACCCGGTTGCGTTCCCAGCCGGTGCGTTTCCAGGCATGCCAGGTCAGTACGTCTACCGGGTTGCTGACCAGCAGCAACAGGGCGTCCGGTGCAAATTTCGTGACATCGTCGACAATGCTGTCGATGACCTTGCGGTTGATGTCGAGCACGTCGCTGCGGGACATGCCGGGCTTGCGCGGCGAGCCGGCCGTCACGATGACCAGGTCTGAGTTGTTGATGATTTCGGAGTCGGAGTCGCCGCTGATCCGGGTGTCGAAGCTGAAATAGGGGGCTGACTGCAGAATATCCAGCGCGGCACCGGCGGCGGCGCCGTCGCGCACATCAAGCAGTGCCACTTCTTCGCACAGGTTGCCCTGTGCGAGTGTGGCTGCCGTTGTTTCACCGACACGTCCGGCGCCGACGATGCTGATTTTTTTCATGTGGTTGTCCCGGACATTTATTCTGGATGGCGGTAACGATACGCACTATTGTTACGGCTGGTCAATCGTGCTGATTACCCCGGCCCGCTGGAACGGAATAATTGCGGTCAGGATGTTTCCCCCCGGCTGGTAACGACCAGGGCGTCCGGATGCCGCACGTTTACCCGCAGGCCACTCCGGTCCGTCTTGATCCAGCCGCGCACCTCGACCGTTTTACCTTCGAGCACTTCCGGGAACCCCGCTTTGAAATTGACGAGGTCTTTCCGGTCGACCCGTATTACCAGCGGGCCCTCGAGATCCAGCCAGAACCCGTGACGTGACTTGCGGATGTCGACAACCCGTCCCCGGGCGATGCGGAATCCGCGGGTATCCGCGCGCAGTGCCGTGCTGTCAATGACCTGGTAGTCAGGCAACGCCCACAGGCCGCGTTGTTCCTGGCGTGCCGTTGATTCGATCGTGGCATAGCAGGCGCGTGCCCGGGTATTCGGCGGTACCACCAGCGCGGTCGCCAGTCCCTGTTCAAGCAGGCTGGCTGACACGTTGGTGCCGTCATCGAGCCAGGCATGGGCGAGCAGGCGGCCGTAGTGATCGCGCGGCTGTTTGCCGTACTGCAGGTTGAGGGTACGGTTGTTCCGGTCCAGCAGTGTGACCAGCGCCGACCGGGCATGCCCGGCGAGCGGTTGTGAAGGACTACCGTCGTGGCTGATTTCCGGGGTGTTGATCCCGATCAGGCGCAGCCGCCGCCCGTCGGTCAACTTGACGGTGTCGCCGTCGGTAACGTGCACCACGTGCACACGCTCAGTGGTGCGCTCCGCCGGACAGGGAGCTGCGTGGGAAGGGTCCACTGCCGTGAACGACAACAGTAACCACCCCATAAAATAAAAAGGGGTGTCCGGCAAGGACACCCCTTTCACGTGATACTGCATGTGCATGCGTTGTGCTAGCTGGTTTTTCCATAACGGCGGCGGAATTTATCGACCCGTCCGCCACTATCCACGATCTTCTGTTTACCGGTATAGAACGGGTGGCACTGCGAGCACACCTCGATCTGCAGGTCCTTGCCGACTGTCGAGCGCGTCTCGAACGTGGTGCCACAGCTGCAGGTGACCTTGATGTTGTCGTAGGCCGGATGTGTCTCGGATTTCATAACTGCCTCGAAGCGTTCGGTTTTCTGTCCTGGGTCCGATGGTGCTGGAAATCCGGCCCACCGTGAAAGGGCCGGGAATAATACGTTATCTGCCGGCAGGCAGCAAGGATCGGCTATTGATTGCGGGCTAACCCCGCCGGGTTAGCGGGATGATCTTTGCCGACGTGGCCCGGCTGCGCGGGGCTTCGCCGCCGGTGGTGGCGGATTGCAGGCAGGCCAGCAGGCCGGTGTCGCTGGCCACGGCCTCCCAGAGCATGCGGTTCATGCGCAGGCAGGCAACCATGGGGGTGCGCGCGGTGTCGCGGATCCGGTCGAGTTTCCACTGCAGGCAGCGCAGGCGCTGTCGGTTACGGGTCGGGGCCTGCCGGATGGCGGCCTCGATAATGCGGCTGCGCTGGTATTCGAACGCGTCAAGGTCGGTGGCGGCCAGGCTGGCCCATGTATCAAAATCCTGTGGGGCCGGGTGCGTCGGTTCGCTCATCTATTGTTCTCCCGTTTTTGCCTGTTACGCAGGCACTGTTGTTGTACCGGGTTTTCTGCAGCATACCACGTGCTGCCCGTGTCTCCACGTGCCGTCTGTGGATAATTTTAAATAATACAATTAAAACAATTAGATATATCTTATATTCTGTGGATAAAGTTGTGGACAGATGGTTCGGAAGCTGTACGCCGCTGGCTCAGTTCGCCGGTACCGTGCGTCCGGCGGCCCAGGCCCGCAGACCGGCGACCTTTTCGGCCATGACGCGGGACAGTGGCCGGGTGCGTTCGATTTCCTCGCGGACATGGCCGGTGTCCACCGTGCCGCCGTCGGCCCGCGCCAGGTAGCGGGCCGCCACAATGGCCTGTTCGATCTCGGCGCCGGAGAAGCCCTCGGAGAGTTTCGCCAGTGAGAGAATATCGAAATCGAGCGGCTTCAGTCCACGCTTGCGCAGGTGGATGGCGAAGATCTCCGCGCGCGTCGGGGCGTCCGGCAGGTCGACGAAGAAGATTTCATCGAGGCGTCCCTTGCGGATCAGCTCCGGGGGCAGATGCTCGATGACATTCGCCGTGGCCACGATAAACACCGCTGCCGTACGCTCGCTCATCCAGGTCAGCAGATTGCCGAGGATGCGTCGCGAGGTGCCGCTGTCATAGTCGCCGCTGGCAATGGCCTTCTCGATTTCGTCGATCCACAGCACGCAGGGCGCCATGGCCTCCGCGGACTTGAGGGCCTCCCGCAGGTTGCGCTCGGTCTCGCCGAAAAACTTGTTGTACAGGGTGCCGAAATCCAGCCGCAGCAGCGGGATGCCCCACATGCCGGCCACGGCCTTCGCGGCCAGGCTCTTGCCGCCGCCCTGGACGCCGACCAGCAGGATACCCTGCGGTGTGTCGAGATCGCCGCCGGGTTCCAGAAACGCCGTGCGGCGCAGTTCGACCCAGTGTTTCAGGTTTTGCAGGCCACCGACTTCGCTGAACTCTGCGGTATCGAATTCACACGACAGTGCCCCGTTGCTTTCGATCAACCGGTAGCGCGCCCGGGTGATGCGTTCCAGGTCGTCCGGATTGATGGCGCCGTCATCGAAGATCACCGAGCGGATGATGCGGCGGGCGTCGGTCGTTGTCAGGCCGCGCAACTGGTGCACCATGGCATCCAGCGTGGCGCGGTCGGTTTTCACCTTGTTACCGGGGCTGGACTTCGACCAGTGGCCGGCTTCCTCGCGGACGATGGCTTCCAGCCGTTCGCTATCCGGCAGCGACAGTGAAAAACTGGCGGCGAGATTTTCCAGTTCGGGTGGAACCTCGAGGTCATGGCTGACCAGCACCAGCGTATGCCCCAGGTCATGATGGTCCTGCGCGATCTCCTTCAACAGCCGAATGTTGTAGGCGTCGTCGAGGTAGGGATGAAAGTCCAGCAGCAGGTAGATCGCAGGGGTGTTGGTGGCCTTGATCTGCCCCAGTGCCTGGCGCGGCTCGCTGGCGTGTCTCTGGGGGGCGGCCTCGAAATCGATGCGCTGCAGGCCGGTGGTTGCCGACCAGGCCATCACCGGCATGGACAGCTTGAGGGCGAGTTTTGTAAACAGTTGCGTGACCCGTTTTTCATCACGGGTTTCAATGACGATCAGCGGTACGCGGGAGCGGAGCAGCAGCTCCAGGTCATGGATATCGTTGGCCAAGTCCGGTTCCCATTGGTTAATCCCGTGCAACGTTAGTGCCCGCGGGAGGCCAGGCATAAATGCGGCCGCTCAGGCCGGATTGTAACTCAGGATGTAGTCAGTCATCGTCACGCGCAACGCTTACGGACAGCAGTTCCTGTCCGGCCCCGGTCTCGATGCTGAATTCGATCGGGCGGCAGCACACCGGGCAGTCCTCGATATAACGCTGGTCCCCGCCGCTGCAGTCGACCGTGGTTGCGAATGCCTCCCCGCAGTAGGGGCAGGTGATATCAGCCGGCTCGAGCATTATCCGCCGGCTCCGGTACCCAGGCCTGCAACAGCTCGTCGAGATAGCGCAGCCCGCGGGTAGTGGTATGAATCCGGTCATTATCGGTTGCCAGCAAACCCTGCTCGCTGGCGGCGGTGACGGACGCTTCGATGGTGCTGAATGGCAGGCCGGTTGCTGTGCTGAATGCGGCCGCGCTAAAGCCGTCATCGAGTCGCAGTGCATTCATCGCAAATTCGAGCAGCACATCTGCAGTGGAAAGTACCGCGCGGTTACTGACGCACCGGTCAGTGGGTGCGTGCTCCAGGTAGCGCTGCGGGTGGCGGATCTTCGAGCGCCGGGTGATGCTCTGTGCGGCGGCATCGGTGAGCTTGCCGTGAGCGCCGGCGCCGATGCCGAGGTAGTCACCGAATTCCCAGTAATTCCGGTTATGCCGGCACTGCCGGCCGGGGCGCGACCAGGCGGATACCTCGTAACGGCGGTAGCCTGCGGCCTGCAGCAGGTCGTTGCCCTGTTGCTGCATTTCCCACAGCACGGCATCGTCTGCACATTCCGGCGGGTGCCGGTAAAACCAGGTGTTCGGCTCGATGGTCAGCTCATACCAGGAGAGGTGCGCCGGTTGATGGTCGGCAGCCATCTGCAGGTCCATCAGTGCCTGTTCGCGGGTTTGCCCGGGCAGTCCGAACATCAGGTCGAGATTAAGATTGTCAAAATCCGCTGCCCGGGCTGCATCAATGGCTGTATGCGCCGCGTGTCCGTCATGGATACGCCCGATCCGCTCCAGCAGGACCGGGTCGAAACTCTGGATGCCGAGTGACAGGCGGTT
>JAUVNM010000225.1 GCA_030599705.1 Gammaproteobacteria bacterium | reverse complement strand
TGACGGGCTGGCGGCTGAAGACTGCTGTAAGCGAGAACGGTTCGCTGGGCCGGTCCTTGCGCAGCCACTGCCATTCCGACCAGTGCCACTTCTCGTTGATGTCGTCGACCTGGCGGACGCGCACGGCGTTGTCGCCAAAGCGTACGGGGTAATACCAGGTGACGGTTTCCACGGAACGGTCAACCTTGCCTTCAAGGGTGATCACACTGATGCGCGGGACTTTGGGGTAGCCGGGTTCGGGGATGTCCATCCGGGTGATGGTCAGTGGCGCCGGCTGATTATCAAATGCCAGCATAATTTCATGGGTGAAGATGGTTTTGAAGGGTTCGAAGGCGATCATCAGGTCCGCGCCCTGCAGTACCCGCAATTCATCGTAGGCCCCGGCCGTCGGCGCGTCCCGGGTATTCTTGTACCTGGCGTTGATACCGGTGAGCAGGGCCTCGATACTGGCGCGTACTTCAACGCGGTAGCTGCCATTGGTATTTACGCTGATTTCAACTAGTGCGGGTTTGACGATATCGGCGCGCACCTGTGGCGCGGCCACGGCGAGCGCCAGCAAACACAACACCCGGATGACTGTGTTGATGTGCGACGCCGGGAACAGGCGGGGCAGGGGGGTCTCCATATCAGATAAATCGGGTTGAATACCGGAACAGTTCCATGAATTCCTGTCTTTATATCAGTACTTTGTGAATAACTGAATTACTGCCGGGCATTGCGGTTATTTGCCGCTGTGCTTTACTATTGGCAGACTCAGTGTGCGGTGTTTCCTCCATCCAGCGGTGCACAGGAGTGCGGGCATGGAGGCCAGTGTCCAGGCAACAGCCGGGTATGTTAAAGCCTGTATCCTATAAACGAAAACATTAAAGGTGACTTATGCCCCCATTTGGCCGTAGAGAATTTCTCAAAATCATGGGCGCCAGTGCGGCAGTCGGTACGGGCCTCATCGCATGCAGTAAATCCGATAATGGGGCGCCCACACCGGCAACTGAACCGGCAGCCAGTGTCGATCCGCTGGCTGGTTTTTATGACCTGCCAATGCAGGGCAATGCCCGCATCCTGCACATCACCGATGTACATGGACAGCTGAACCCGGTGTATTTCCGTGAGCCGAATGTCAACCTCGGTGTGGGCGATGCCTTCGGCCGACCTCCGCACATCGTCGGCAAGGGCTTTCTGAAAGCAATGGGGCTTGAGCCCAACACACCGGAAGCCTATGCCTATACCTACCTGGACTTCGAGAATGCCGCGCGCAAGTTCGGCCGAACCGGTGGTTATGCACAGATCAAGACCCTGCTGAATCGCTTGCGTGAGCAGGCGGGTGGCAGGAAAAACACCCTGACCATTGACGGTGGTGACCTGTGGCAGGGCTCCGGTACTTCGTTGTGGACCCGCGGTGTCGACATGGTCGAGGCCTCGAATATTCTTGGTCTCGATGTCATGGTCGGCCACTGGGAGTTTACCTACCGCGAGGACGAAGTCCTCAGTAACGTGGCGCTGTTCAAGGGTGACTTTATCGGCCAGAACGTCCGCGTCAAGGAAGATGCGCTGTTTGGGGACGAGTATGCCACCATGGTGGAGAAATACGATGGCCGTGGCCTGTATGACGAGGACACCGGCCATGCCTTCCGGCCCTATGTCATCAAGAATGTCGGTGGCGCACGTATTGCCGTGGTGGGGCAGGCATTCCCGCGTACCGCCAACGCCAACCCGCAGGAATTCTTCCCGGACTGGTCGTTCGGCCTGCGCGAGGACGACATGATAGAGCTGGTGGAAGGGATCCATGCCGATGAGAAGCCGGATGCCGTGGTGCTGCTGTCTCACAATGGCATGGACGTGGATATCAAGATGGCGGAACGCGTGCCGGGGCTGAATGCCGTGTTTGGCGGTCATACCCATGATGGCATTCCCAAGCCGCTCGAGGTGAAGAATGTTGCAGGACATACCTGCCTGGTGACCAACGCGGGTTCCAACAGCAAGTTCGTGGGTGTCATGGATTTCGATATTGGCGATGGCAAGATCAATGCCATGCACTACAAGATGTTGCCGATCATCACCGATATGCTGCCGGCCGACAAGGAGATGCAGGCCTACATCGACCAGATGCGCCAGACGAAATATGACGACAAGATCATCGAAAGCCGTTCCAGCGAGTTTTTCTATAACCCGGCCCGCGTGGGCAAGACCTACGAGGAAATCCTTGGTGAGAAACTCGCGATTGCCGACCGGGTGCTGTACCGGCGCGGCAACTTCATGGGTACCTGGGACCAGGTCCTGTGCAACGCCTTGCGACATGAATATGATGCCGATATTTCCCTGTCCGCCGGGGTGCGCTGGGGCACCACTACCCTGGAGGGCGACTGGATCACCATGGAAGACGTCATGACCCAGTGCGCCACGACTTACAGTGAGACCTATGTCATGGAGATGACCGGGGCTGATCTTTTGAACATGCTCGAAGCTGTGGCGGACAACCTGTTTGACAAGGACCCGTACCTGCAATCCGGTGGTGACATGGTGCGTGTTGGCGGTCTTGACTACACCATTACCCCGGATAATTCGCTGGGGCATCGCATCACCGATGTTCGGCTCGATAATGGCCATGTCATTGAAGCCGGCGTGACCTACACGGTGGCCGGCTGGGCAACGGTGAACCGCACGCCGGAGGGTCGCCTGATGTGGGACGTGGTGCGTGACTACATTGTTGCGACCAGGGGCGCGGACGATGTGCTGGTGCTGCCCAAGATCAATCACCCGAAGCTGGTGGGTGTGTCGGATAACCCGGGTATTTCCGATTATCCGGGGGAAATGAGCTGATCAATCAGGCCGAATGAATTCGGCCCTACAACTCGATCAGAAATCATATGTAGGGTCGAATTCATTCGACCAGCAGCGTTTCATCGCGACCGGAGTTCATTGGTAGGGTCGAATTCATTCGACCAGCGGTGATACATAAAAAAGCCCGGCTAAAAGCCGGGCTTTTGGTTACTGCGTGCTGCTACGAACTTACTTGCGAGCACCCGGTCCATTGGACTCCAGGCCATTGCTCATGTAGGTGTGGAAATACTCGAGCGCCTTGTACTCGTCACTCTGGGCCTTGAGCGGTTTGGCACGTACCTGCTTGTTGCAGCCGCCATAGCGGCGGTGCAGGGTACCCAGCCCGCCCCACTTGGAACGGTAGACCGGAAAGTGCGTGACTTGGCCAAGCCCCGGGCTCAGGAGGTCTGCACGTATCTTGTTGCCGGCATTGTAGACATGGCAGTCGGCACACGCCATGTTCATCTGACCGCGCTTGCCATAGAAGTGCGCCTTGCCGCGTTCATAGGCAGCCTGTGCCCGCGGATCATCCGGAATAATGATGTTGATGATCTCGCCGCGCGTGGTGTAGTGCATGTGGGCGGAGATATCGGCAATCGGTCCCTTGCTCCATTTCAGGGCCTTTTCGCCATTGGCTTCCCGGCACTGGTTGATGGCCCCTTCCAGAGTGATGATTTTGCCGGAGCCTGCATCAAAGAATGGATACAGATGTGCGATGCCGATGCCGTTATTCGGGAAGCAGCTGGCATAGGTCTTGCCGTTGGCGAAAGGCATTTCGAACAGGGTTTTGCCTTTCTCGAGATTCAGTTCGTAGGGCGGGAATTCCTCGATCTCTTCCCACTGTTCCCTGGAAGCGGAATCGATGGAATAGACGCCGTTGATGAAGTCATCTTTCGGTGTGTTCGGGAACCGTTTGTAGAAGTAGGTACGGAATTTCTGCAGGTCGGCTTCCGGGCTTGCCTGTACCGGTAATGTATAGGCGCCACCGAGCAGGCCCATCGCCAGGATTGCAGTCAGGAGCTTTTTCATTGAGTCGTTCTCCTCGTTAGACAGGTATTGATCTGATTATTGCAAGTTACTTGATGGTTGCTTCCGAAGAATCGGTCTTGCCTGTGTTGTCCGCCCAGCTCAGCTTGATCGTGTCACCGGCATTACCGCCCTTGAAACGGAACGACAGGTAGGGATTCTTGGATA
>JAUVNM010000182.1 GCA_030599705.1 Gammaproteobacteria bacterium | reverse complement strand
GGGTTTGCTCAAGACCTGTTGCTGTTCCAGTCGCCTGGCGATCGACTTCAGGCCGCTGCCCGGTTCCACCACCAGGCGCAACCCCTTGTCAGGAATGGGCAAGGGGTTCTGGCGGAATGCCTGGAAATCCATCAGCAACAAGGCGAGTACGAAACTGGCCACAATAACGAGCAAACCGGATATCCGGAAAACAGTATCGCGTACTGTCCGTTTTTTTCTTTCTGGCTGGCTCACGTTATATACCAGTTCCCGTTATCCTCACTTTCGTCAGCCTGCATGGCCACCTGTAACTGGCGAGTGATCCTGCCAATGCCGAATTCGCCGAGGCCCTCGATATGCACCACAGGCCAGACCCCTGCCAGGCTGTTACAGATAAACACTTCCTGACTGGCCCTCACATCGTCCAGCGTCAACGGCTGTACCCGTGTTTTAAACCCCAGGGTGGCCGCAAGGTCGAGAATAACAGATCGCATGACACCCGCCACACCGCAATTCGACAGTTCCGGGGTCAACAGCTCACGACCATGCACAATAAATACATTGCTCATGGTAGCTTCGATCAGCCGCTGGTCATGGTCGAGCATAAATCCCTCGACGATATCCGCATCATCCCACTCCGTGCGTGCCATCACCTGTTCCAGGCGGTTAAGGTGCTTGATTCCGGCCAGCAGCGGCTGGGTAGCCAGGGCTGTCGTACAAATGCGCGTACGCACGCCGTTCTGTTCCGGATCCGATGTCCAGCGTGGCAAAGGGTGAATGCTGGCAATGCGGGTTACTTCCAGCTCAGGCCCGGGTTGATAACCGCGGCCACCAACGCCGCGGCTGAGTATGTATTTCAGCACGGCGTCCTCTTGTTGCCCTGCCAGCTTTACCAACTCCTGCCTGATCAGCGCCCAGTCCATTGCAGGAAACTTCAGCCGTTCGCAACCTGCGCTCAGGCGCTGCATGTGCCTTGCAAGGTACTCAGGTCTGGCGTGACGAACACGGATTGTCTCAAATAATCCATCGCCGTACTGAAGGGCACGCTCGGCCGCATTGACCAGCGCCCCCTGCCGGCCATTGACCCAGTACTGCACCTCGTTCACAGCCCCTTCCCTTTTAGCGCTCTCAGCATGCCGCGTACCTTGGCACGGGTTTCCTCCAGCTCGTCGGCCGGTACAGAGTCGCTGACAATCCCGGCACCCGCACGAAATCGTAATTGTTCACCACTACGCACCAGCGTGCGGATAAGAATACTGAGATCCATACTGCCATCATGGTTCAGGTATCCCATGGAACCTGTGTAGGCCCCGCGACCGGTACCTTCGAGCTCGGCAATAATCTCCATACAGCGCACCTTCGGACAGCCAGTGATTGTCCCACCCGGGAACAGTGCGCGAATAACCTGTCCCGGCGTCACCGCGGGCCGCATCCGTGCTTCGACATTGGACACAATATGATGGACTGTAGCGTAGGACTCCAGCGACATCAGTTCGCTTACCTTGACACTGCCCGGAATCGCGATCCGTCCCACATCATTACGCTCCAGATCGATCAGCATTATGTGCTCGGCACGTTCTTTCGGATGCCTCATCAGCTCTTCGGAGAAGGACCTGTCGGTGTCCGTTTTGTTACCCCGGGGGCGCGTACCGGCAATCGGTCGGGTCTGCACCCTGTCACCCCTGGTTTCAACCAGCCGCTCCGGAGATGAACTCAATACCGCCATGTCACCCCAGGTGGCCAGCCCGTTGAAAGGCCCGGGGTTGGCCGCGCGCAGTTGCCGGTACAGGGTATGGCTGCTGACTTCCTGCGGCCAGTCACCGGACCACTGGCGCGACAGGTTGACCTGAAACACATCGCCTTCCCGGATGTAATCAAGTATTCGCTCCACAGCATCCAGATAAGGTTGTGCCGGATCTTCAACTGAGTCACAGGACACCGCAAGAGTTCGGGGTTCATATGACCTCAGGCGGATAATATCTTCTCTGACCTGGCTGATATAGCTTTGCTGTTCAGCAATAATCCAGCGCTCACCTTTTTGATGGTCATGGATAATCGCGGCCGGAATCCGGGTCGCACTTGCAACAGGCAGCGCAGAGCTGTCTTGCGGCAGTTCCAGCTGTGGCTCGATCTGCGCCGCAAGCTCATAGCCCAGGAAAAGAAACCAGCCGCCGTGAAACGGCAGTGATCCCTGGTAACCGGGACCTTCCGCTGCTGCTTCCCAGCGTGTATCCAGCTCCTGCAGAAAATCAAAATCGTGCAGTTCATGCAGCGCCAGTGTCTCACCGGGAAAGGCAAACAGGATATCAAAGCGGCCCTGCGGTCCATGGGCAAAACTTTCCAGGAGAAAGGGGTAACGCCCGGGATCCAGGGCATGCAAATCAAGCAGGTCGAAGCTGGCTTCGGTGGTTACCTGCATGTTAAAGGAACACTAATCCAGCTTGGTAAAAACAACTGCGCCGTTGGTGCCACCGAAACCGAATGAATTGGACATGGCAGCATTAATTTTTATTTTTCGGGCTTCGTTGGGCACGAAATCCAGATCGCAGTCCGGATCAGCTGTGATCTGGTTGATGGTCGGTGGTGCTATCTGGTCTCGTATCGCCATTACCGAGAATATAGCTTCTACTCCGCCGGCAGCCCCCAGCAAATGGCCTGTCATGGATTTGGTTGAACTGACTGCCACCTTGCGCGCATGTTCGCCCAGCGCCGTTTTAATGGCCTGGACTTCCGCCACATCACCTGCCGACGTAGACGTTCCGTGCGCATTGATATAATCAATCTGGTCCGGATTCAGGCCGGCATCGCGAATTGCATTACGCATGCAGCGGGCCGCACCCTCCCCGTTCTTTGACGGCTGCGTCATGTGGTACGCATCACCGCTCATACCGTAACCGGAAACTTCCGCATAGATAGTCGCACCACGCGCTCTGGCGTGCTGATATTCCTCCAGCACCATGACACCGGCACCGTCGCCCAGCACGAAACCGTCCCGGTCCCGGTCCCAGGGGCGGCTTGCCGTCAGGGGATCGTCATTGCGCGTGGACAGGGCCTTGGCTGCGGCAAACCCGCCCAGACCGGTGTACGTTGTAGCCATTTCCGCGCCCCCGGCAAGCATTGCATCTGCATCGCCATAAGCGATTATGCGTGCGGCCTCGCCGATACTGTGTGTACCCGATGTGCAGGCTGTGACCATTGCAATATTGGGGCCTTTAAGGCCATAGGTGATGGACAGGTTCCCGGCGATCATGTTGATGATATTGGCCGGAACGAAGAGAGGAGAAATCTTGCGTGGGCCACCTTTCAGATAGGCATCATAGTTTTTCTCGATACCTCGCAAACCGCCTATACCAGAACCTATGGATGCGCCGATGCGCTCGGCATTTTGTTCAGTAATCTCCAGACCGGCATCACGGATTGCCTGCGTGCCTGCAGCGACACCATAATGGATAAAGCGCTCCATCCTGCGCGCATCCTTTTTGGATACGTAGCTGGACACATCGAAGCCTTCAATGGTGCCACCGAAGCGAACCGGAAATTGGGACACGTCAAATTCAGTAATTGGCCGAATACCACTGCTACCCGCGATAATATTATCCCAGGCCTCTTGAACTGACAGTCCAACCGGGCTGATTATGCCCAGTCCGGTGACCACGACGCGACGTTGCGACAACACAGGGGGCTACTCCAATCCCGAGGTTATTTCTGAACAGTGGTTTGCCCCGGAGCGCCGGCACTCGTACAGCTGGCCGGCACTCCGGTTGCGATAGAAGTGAAAATTAACCGAGGTGTGCCGAAACGTAATCAATCGCTTGCTGGACGGTAGTAATCTTTTCCGCCTCTTCGTCCGGAATCTCGCACTCGAATTCTTCTTCCAGAGCCATAACCAGCTCCACGGTATCCAGAGAATCCGCGCCCAGGTCATCTACAAAAGATGCTTCGGTGGTGACAGAGTCTTCACTGACGTCCAATTGCTCGACGACAATCTTCTTGACGCGTTCTTCAACATTACTCATCGCTGAAAGTTCCTCAGTTGTTTGTGATCATTCCAAGCTGCGCGCGTAGTGTATTGAAAAGTGTATAACCATTCCAGTCATCAAAAGTTCATTGAATCCCGGTCTTGCCGCCTACATCAGCACGCAACGCACTTAATATTTATATTATTATATATCAATATGATAAACAATATATCTAAAGCTATAGTTTAACTCATGAACATGCCGCCGTTCACATGCAGTGTTTCACCCGTAATATAGGCTGCCTGCGGTGACGCCAGAAAAGCCACCGCATGGGCAATATCATCGACTACGCCCAGCCTTCCCAGCGGCACCTGGGTGATCAGGACGTCGCGCTGCTCATCCGGCAGTGCACGCGTCATATCGGTATCAATGAAGCCCGGCGCAACTGCATTGACGGTAATACTGCGCGAGCCGACTTCGCGCGCAAGCGACTTGGTGAACCCGATCATTCCGGCTTTGGCCGCACAATAGTTAGCCTGGCCCGGATTACCGGTGGCACCAACAACAGAGGCAATATTGATAATTCGACCACGTTTGGCTTTCATCATGCCACGCAGGCAAGCCTTGCTGAGACGAAACACCGAACCAAGGTTGGTATCGATGACATCAGCCCAGTCGTCATTCTTCATGCGCATAAGCAGGTTATCACGGGTGATGCC
>JAUVNM010000079.1 GCA_030599705.1 Gammaproteobacteria bacterium | reverse complement strand
GTATTCCCGGACACCGGATTCGCCAGCAAGCTGGCTCCTACAATTACCACCGGGGTTTTTTTACGGGATTCGTCTGTCAGGCAGCAAGGTTCACCGGCGGGGTGCCCGGCGGGTTCAGGTCCGGCGTCTGGTCCAGTACCTCGAAGGCGTCGTGGCGTACATGGTTCTGGCGCATTTCGTCACGCAGCATATCCTCCGTAACAATGCCCTTGTCCAGGCACTCCTTCAGCAGTCCGAAGAACAGGTTGGTCTGGTTTTTGTCCGGGTGTTCCTTGTAGTTACCGAGCAGGCCGTACTCACCGAACAGGTGACGGCGCGCACGCATCAGCCAGGCCACCGGCGGGAACAACCGGAAGCGCTCGGCGGGGCGCCAGTCGATCGGCAGGCCGGCCTTCCACGGCTGGGTCTTGCGGCGCGTAACATGCAGCATCTTGGTGGCTGCGGTGAGCTTGTCGAAGTCGTTCCATTCCGGCTCGAACAGACCGATGCTGTCGCGGTCCGCGTCTTTCAGGCAGATCCATGGCATGTAGTCCTGCTTGAACTCGAACATGGCATTGAAAGTTTCTTCCACCTTCCAGTGGGTCAGCTTTGCGCAGTCCAGCAGCATGACGCTGCTGGCGAAGCAGCGATCGACCACACCCTTGGTCAAGTGGCGGCGCCGGCACATGATGGCCTTGCCTTCCATGTCCCGGGACAGCAGATCCCAGATGTCCGCGATGGCAAAGATGTCCGGGTCGATGACCACGGCGCGTCCCTGGTAGTCCATTAACTCGGGTGGCAGGAAACGCGTGGGCGTGAATGATTGCAGGTCATCGTTCAGCCAGGGGCGCTTCACGCCGTCGCGCAGGTAGAGCTGGCCTTCGCGGGCCGCGAAGAACGGGTAGTCCCGCGTATCCATGATCTGCACATTGAACTGGCCGTTGTGCTGCGAGTTGCGCCGCAGTGCATATTCGGCGACCAGTGCGCCGACGATCTGCTTGTGGTTGGTCTGGATAAAAACGGCGTTGTCTTTCATAGGCTGTGCTCGGTAAGGGGTTCTAATCCATAGCGAATTATATTCTAACGTACCCGGGGTACTCAATGTCCGGGAGTTGAGCTGAATCAATAAATCCTGATTTCTGCCAGTCAATTATGGTCTTTCTTGGGACTGCCTGCACTATCCGGAGACTGCCCGGTCAGCAGCAGTAGTATAGCCCGGCATGCTAGAATTCCGGATTAATTACCCACTGACCATGTAAATAGATACAGAAATCCGGCGCTGCCGGCTGGTGCAATACAGCATGCTGTCTGACCCACTCATCCATATCGGTTTTCACAAAACCGGTACAACCTGGTTGCAACGCGAGCTGTTTCATTCCGACAGCGACTGCTTTTGTCCTCTGACACCCGACCGCAACCGGAATTCGGGCAAGTTCATCGGCAAGCATTTTGTCCGTGATCATGAACGCTACCTGCTCTCCTCTTTTGTTATGAATACGGACGCGATCCAGCAGGCAGTTGATGCAGTTCTCAAGTGCATGGATCCAGGAGGCCGCGTCCCGGTTATTTCCTACGAACGTCTTTCCGGGAATCCGCATGCTGGCAGTTTTGATGCACGCACGATTGCTGACCGGATAAAGGCCAGTTTCCCGGAGGCACGGATTTTCTGTGTCATCCGGGAACAGCGGGACATTATCCTGTCCACCTATTTCCAGTACCTGAAGATCGGCGGAACCGACACGCTTACTGACTATCTGACCCGGTCGTATGATGGCCGGCGACCGGGTTTTTCACCCGCGGCATTTAATTACATTGATCTGGTGGATTACTACTATGAACTATTCTCTCCGGAGAATGTGCTGGTGCTTCCCTACGAGATACTGCGTGATTCCGCCAGTGAGTTTTTATGCAGGATCGGTGATTTCACCGGCAAGGATCTGGCGGGTTTCACGGACAAGGCGGCTGTCTCGCACAACCGGCGCAGGGACGCTTTCCTGCTGCCGCGCTTCCCGTTTCTGAATATGTTGTGCTGCAAGTCATCCGTGAATGGCTACTCACCGCTTTATTTGCCAGGCAGTAAATTCGTCTTTGATAGCATTGACTCGCTCATCGGGGGCGCTAACAGGAAACGGATCCACAAGATGAAACGGCAGCTGGACGAGATTATCGGTAACCGTTACGCGGCCGGCAACCGGCGCCTGTCAAAGCTTATAGATATTGAACTGTCGGATTACGGTTATTAGCCTGAACCTTTGCCGATTTTTCGATAGGGGTGCCGCTACCTGCCAGACAGGCCAATTTTGCTTTTCCAGTACTTGGATTTCCTGCGCAGGGTGCGGCGCCAGTCCCGCTTGTTTTTCCAGGGAAAGGGGGTGGAGGGAATATCCTTTCCGAGGAAATTGCACAGCGTGTCCCAGCTGTCGCCCTTTTCGATATCCATAACCAGCAGGTTGTTCCTGTCCCTGAAATAGTCCATAACTTCCCGGTTATGGTTACGGAAGGCCTGCAGGTAATCATCGGTAAATTCGTCTTCGAACCACAGGTGGCCGTTAAACATCCGTGTGCGTACGAACGGCTGTAACGGAATTTCCGTGTCCATTCTGGTCGCCTTCGATTTGGGGTGCAGGTGGCCACGTATGGAATTTAGCCACTTGTTCTCGTCCCGGACTGTAAGGATAAACCTTGAGTCGGGACAGGCCTGGTCGAGTTCCCGGAAGGCGAGGCCAACGACACCGGCAAAGGCCTCATTGTCATTGAGGATGTCGGTTTTTTTCGGAAAGTCTGCAAGCTCCTCCGGGAAAATACCCGGCAGCAGTTCGTACGGGTCGTGGATGCAGCGGTAACCGAGGATCTCCAGCGCCTTGCCCAGTGACGAGGTGGCGGTCTTGGCATAGCCAATGCCGAAAATCTTGCCCTGCTGTGCCATGGCCTGCCTCGTGAATGCTACTGTAATGTGTGTGAAAGCTTACAGCAAGCCGTGTGTCAAGACCATTGAGGAGAAACGCACAGGCCATGCAATTCATGCCGCTTTTCTGGATAATCCGCAGGTAACGCTACCGGGGGTTATGGGTACAGATAATTAACCGCTTTTTCTCGGCGTCCTTTGCGTCTCTGCGGTTTATTGATGAAATATCCGGGATACTATGAAACTGGCAATTTACATACGCACCATCGCCTCGGCACAGGGTACCGAACGGGTAACGGCCAATATCGCCAAAGGGCTGGCCGATCGGGGTCACGAGGTTGATTTCCTGGTCGAGGATAGCAGTGGCTGGTTGATTGATGAGCTGGTAGCCGAACCGAATATTCGTGTTATTAATCTGGCCGGGCAGCGGGTACCGGCTGTGTTGCACCGCCTGTTTCAACTGCGGATTATTCTTGGCAACTTCGTTGCTGCTTCCCCGGGTTTTCCAGGTACCGGTGACCGTGGTACCCGGAGGTTGCTGAAGGTAATGGCGCACAATAATGCCCCGGTACTGGCATTACTGCGTTACATCAATAAAGAACAACCGGCGTCGGTGCTGTCATTTCTCAATTACCCGAACTTTGTGCTACTGCTGGTGGCGCCATACACTCGTAGTGATACACGTTTCATAGTTAACGTTCGCAATCACATCACCACATCGTCCCGGTATGGCAAGTCGAAGTGGATGCGCAGCATGCCGAAGTTGATTCGACGGTTTTTCCCGCGCGCTGACTGCGTGGTCGGTCCATCGCATGGCGTAGTCGATGATGTGCGCGAGATAACGGGTCTTCCGGCTAACCGTTTCCGGGTTATCGTGAACCCGGTCTACCGGCCGGAAATTACCGATCTGTCTATGGAGCCGCCCGGGCACCGGTGGTTTGCAGACAGTGATATACCGGTCATTATCGCGGCCGGCAAGCTCAAGCCGCAAAAGGATTATTCGACCCTGCTGCAGGCCTTCGCACGGGTGCGGGAGCACCGGCCGGCTCGCCTGATTATTCTTGGCAGGGGAGCATTGCGTGCAGCGCTCGAGGCGCAGGCCGATGCGCTCGGGGTCAGTGCAGACCTGGATATGCCAGGTCACGTGAAGAACCCTTACGCCTTTTTCCGCAATGCGGCGGTGTTCGTGCTGTCCTCCGCCTGGGAGGGCCTGCCGAATGTCCTGATTGAGGCAATGGCCTGTGGTTGCCCGGTGGTCAGTACCGATTGTCCCAGTGGACCGGTCGAGATTCTTGATGGCGGGCGGATTGGCCGGCTGGTGCCGGTTGGCGATGCCGCGGCAATGGCCGGGGCCATTCTTGCAACGCTGGCTACACCACCTGAGCGGGATCCGATTATCGCGCGCGCCAGAGAATATTCCTTTGACCGGGTGGTGGCCGACTATGAGACACTGCTGACAGGACAGTCAGACAGGTCAGGATGATGCAGCATGGCAAGTGAGTTCAGAAAAGCGCTGAAACCCTACAAGCGACGGCTTCTCAGCCTGCTGGGCATGCAGCCGGACGAGCTGGTCGTTATTTCTTTCCCGAAATCCGGTCGTACCTGGCTGCAGTTTATGCTGGGCGAGTACATCACGCGGCACTTCGGGCTGGATGTACAGAACGTCATTGCCATCAAGGAATACACCAGGTGTTTGCCGGGTTTCCCGAGGATCAAGTTCGCCCATGACGAGCGACCGCAATGGAAACCGGCGACAGAGCAGGTGCTGAACAAGGCTGCCTACCGGGACCAGCAGATCATCCTGCTGGCACGTGACCCACGAGACATTATTGTTTCCCTGTTCTTTGAGAAGACCAGGCGGGTACCGGCACGGCGCAGTGACCGTCCCGGGTTCAAGGGCACCATAAACGAGTTTGTCTACCATGATGTTGGCGGTATCGATGCCATCATTACCTTCTTCAACGGCTGGTACGAGAATCGGGATGTGCCGAGGAGTTTCCACATCGTGCGTTACGAGGATCTGCGCAACCAGACCCGGGAAACGCTGGCTGATCTTCTGGTTTATCTTGGTATCGAACAGATCAACGAGCAGTACCTCGACGAGGTCCTGGAGCTGGGGGATATCAACAGGATGCGCAAGTCAGAGGCCGAGAGTGCGCAGGGTTCACACAAACTGCGACGCACCGATCCGAATGTCGGTAACGCCTTTCAGACACGTGCCTTCCAGCCGGCCAATCCCGATGACCCGGAATCATTCAAGGTGCGCAAGGGCAAGATCGGCGGCTATACCGACTACCTGGGTGAAACCGAGATTGCGTATCTGGACAAAAAGATCCGTGAGGAACTTAACCCGGTATTTGGTTACTGAGTCCCGGTTCCCTGGTTATAGCCATAGCCACGGGCCAGGGTACCTTCTATCAGATCGTCGATAGCCGCTGCCTGTTCATCGGTAAAATAATCCTCGTATCCACCGACCTTGCCGCGCCGTACCTTGTAGGCATCTCCGGTCTCCTGTTTGCTACTGCTGAAGCGCCGGCTGTCCGCACCAAAGGCTGCTTCTTGTTCCATCTTTTTCATGTTTTCGAGCGAGGCATAATCAACTGCATCTGCGATTCCGTCCGGTGTCGGTTTGAGCCCGCAGAAATCGGCAATCTGCTGCAGCCAGTCGACCGGGTTGTTGCGCAGGTCCTCGTAACGGACGATCAGCACGTCACCCATGCGTGGCAGGGCAGCATCCCAGCTGTTGAGCATGTCGATGGTCTTTTTCAGTGAACCGTCCGGATGGGTGGCAAACTCATACACAGACAATTCCCGGCCCTCGAGGGCCGGGGTGTGCAGGGCACGTTTTTGTGGATCCATGCGGTGCTTCCACTGGAAATAGGCAGAGACGGCGATGTCGCGCGGGTCGCGTACCAGCAGTACGACGCGCTTGCCATCATAGTCCGCTTTTGTGTCGCGGTTACCGGTGTAATTACCGATATTGGTGTCATGGGTGAAAAAGATTACCGGCAGCGACGGGTGCGCCCGGTGAAACGAGGTTGAACCGATGATAGCGGTTGGCGGAAACCCGTGACGTTGCTGCAACAGCCGCGACAGCATGATGCGCACCCAGGTACGCCCACTCTTCGGACAGGTCACAAAGACCAGGTCTGCTTTCTGCAGTTTTTTATATTCCTGCATGCCACGCAGCCAGCGGCTCACGGCGGCACGCTTCTCAACCGGGAGAAAAAACAGTGCCGACAGGATGATCCGGCGTATGCGTTTGTTCATCTGGGCAGGGTGAAACAGGTTTTTTCAGATTACTTGCAGCGCATCATAGCAGAATAGACTAGCCGGTATGTGCCGGGATTACGCCTGTGGTGCGTTAAATTTGTACGGCTGTTGTGCTATCGTACACTCTCCCCACCCCGGCAAGACAATCGATCGATTCCAGGTAGTAACATGCTCAAGCAGCCCATATTCATATCCGGCTTACGAAAATCCGGAACATCCATGGTGAAGAACCTGCTGGATAACCACCCGGCGCTGTTTATGTACCCGCCAAATGAATTTCACTTCTTCAAGTTTACACACTTCCACAATCTTGGCCGCAAGATGAAGCCGTGGCGGGTGCAGAAAAAACCCATGGACCGGATTATCGAGGATATCTGCGATAGCAAGTGGTTCAATCCATGGGAACGGCCGGCCAATGTCGACTGGCATGAATTCGTCGACATCGAGAAACTGCACTCCCTGATTCGTGCCTCGAAGGCGACCACATACCCGGAGTTGTTCAGCGATATTGCCCGTGCCATGGCGGCGGCAACACCGTCGTTCGAGGGTAGCCTGGACACGCACCGCTTCACCTGCAAGGGGGTACAGCAGGAAGAGTATATGCCGGAACTCAAGGAGTGGTTCCCGGACCTGAAGATGATCTACGTGCTGCGCAATCCCTATGGCCAGCTGAATTCTGCGATCAACAACATGCGGCATACCCGCAAGGGGCATGAGGAGAAGCTCAAGATTCGTGTCGATCTGAAGAGTCTCGACAAGTCCTTCAAGTATCCCTACCTGGGGCCACGTCTGCGGCAGATGCGGGTGTCCTACTACTTCATGAGAAAGTACGCGGACCTGTATCCGAATAATTTCTACATCCTGAAGTATGACGACCTGTTACTGGATACTGTAGGCACAATGCACAAGCTGTGTGATTTTCTGGAACTTGACTTTTACAAGAGCATGCTGGAAGTGACCCTGTGTGGTACGCCGATACGGCAGATGGGCTGGTCTGTCAGTCAGCACCAGGACAACAAGGTGTCACAGGCGCCATTGACCGCATGGCAGGAGCAGATGTCGAAGCTGGCAGTACGGCTGGTTGCCATGTATTTCAGCGATGTCATAGAGGATTACGGCTTTGACCTGGTCGAGTCCGATTACCCGCTATGGCGTAGATTCGATCCGTCGGAAGACTTGTACGTCTATATCTACAACCGCCTGCTGTTCAGCAAACCGGTCAGGAAGCTTATTTAAAGGGCTCTTCCCCTGTTTGAGTGGGTAAGTTACCGTTGTAGGGCCGAATTCATTCGGCCCCATTGGAGACAAGGAGGTCACCATGTCCTACGATGCATTACGCAGGGGGCGTCATTCCCTGCATCATCAAGTCTATTGCATCACCACGGTTATCCGCGGTCGCCATCCTTTGTTCACGAATATCACCGCAGCACGTCTGCTGATTCGCGAACTCCGACGCCTACACGAATATGGTGATG
>JAUVNM010000322.1 GCA_030599705.1 Gammaproteobacteria bacterium | reverse complement strand
TGTGTACAGGTTTGGATTGTAGGCCCCAAGGGAGGGATTGTCGGGAATGCCGAAAAACAGGACTGTCAGCAGGCCGGCCAGTGTCAGCCGGTAAAAGGTAAGCAGTCGTAGCGGTTTCCAGGTCAGGACATCGGGGTTTTTCAGCTCCGTTGTGCCCTCTTTAGCGAATAGATCCATGCCGGGAGTTTACTTTAATTACTGACCGGCCGTGACATCCGGTTAACGGTCACAACATTCAGTCCCGGTCTGCATCGCGGTGGGCCACCGAGCAGTAGTGGTGTCCCCGGTCGCTGAGTGCTTCCGTTTCGGGTACGTACATCCCGCAATGTGCACACTGGACCATTTTCCCCGACCGGGTCCGTAGATTCTTTTCGGGGCGCGGGGCAGCAATCAGCCGCTTGACGGTCAGCACGACAATGATGACGGCGATCAGGATTAACAGGGTACGCATCTTAACTGTGTCATTTCTTTCGGCTTATTTGCGCCACGATTTCCCGGTAGTTTGTCTGGCGGAATAAATTCCGCCCTACAACTGCTCTTTTGTAGGGCCGAATTTATTCGGCCTGGTACAGACTGAGCCACTACCGATTTCCCAGGCCGCTTTACAATGCCACCCTTTATTTGAAACACTCGCAGTATGCACCTCCACGAGTATCAGGCAAAACGGCTGTTCGCGGAATACGGTATCCCGGTACCGGCAGGGGAACTGCTGGATAGCCCGGCTGCCGCGGCGGAGATTGCCGGCCGGCTGGGCGGGGATGCCTGGATGCTCAAGGCGCAGGTGCACGCCGGGGGCCGTGGCAAGGCCGGGGGCGTCAGGCGCATCGAGGGGGCCGATGAACTGCAGGCCGCTGCCGCCGCCATGCTGGGCACCCGTCTGGAGACCCGGCAGACGGGCCCCGGCGGACTGCCGGTCAATACCCTGCTGGTTGAGCAGACGGTAGCGCTGGTACGGGAGTTTTACTTCGGGATGCTGGTGGACCGGGCTCGCGAGCGCCTGGTGGTCATGGCGTCGGCAGCCGGCGGCATGGATATCGAGGAAGTCGCGGCTACCAACCCCGACGCCCTGGTGACCGAGGTGATCAGTCCCGTGGCGGGCCTGCAAACGTACCAGTGCCGGAACCTGGCATTTGCCCTGGGACTGGAAGGCAGCCAGGTCGGGGCCTTTGCAGAGCTGATGTCTGCTGCCGTGCGGCTGGTACACGAGTGCGATGCCGGGCTGCTCGAGATCAACCCGCTGGTGCTTACCGGTGACGGCTCGCTGCTGGCACTGGATGCCAAGCTGGACCTGGACGATAACGCGCTGTTTCGCCACCCGGCGCTTGCCGATCTCTATGATGCGAGCCAGCAGGATCCGCGCGAGCATATCGCACGGGAACACGGCCTGAACTATATCACCCTGGATGGCAACATCGCCTGCATGGTCAACGGGGCCGGACTGGCCATGGCGACCATGGACCTGATCAAGCTGGAAGGCGGGCAACCGGCAAATTTCCTCGATGTGGGTGGCGGGGCAACGGCTGCACGCGTTGCCGAGGCCTTCAAACTGATCCTTTCCGATGCACATGTCCGCGCCATCCTGGTCAATATCTTCGGCGGCATCGTGCGCTGCGACCTGATTGCCGAGGGGATACTGCAGGCCATCCAGGAGGTCGAGGTAAAGGTTCCGGTCATTGTGCGTCTGGAGGGAACCAATGCCGCCGAGGGGCTGGCGCTGATTGAACACTCCGGTCTGAATTTACAGACGGCGGAAGACCTGACAGAAGCGGCGCAGCATGCTGTTGCCGCGGTCCGTAATTCTTGAACAGCGCCCGGACAGTGGACCGATGAGCATACTGATCGACGCAGACACCCGGGTCATCTGCCAGGGGTTTACCGGGTCGCAGGGAACCTTCCATTCGAGCCAGGCGCTGGAATACGGGACCCGGCTGGTCGGCGGTGTGACCCCCGGCAAGGGCGGCCAGGCCCACCTCGATCTGCCGGTCTTCAACACCGTGCGTGACGCGGTTGTCGAGACCGGCGCGCAGGCCAGCATGATCTACGTGCCCGCCGCCTTTGCGGCCGATGCGATCCTGGAGGCCGCCGCCGCGGGTATCGGGCTGGTTGTCTGCATTACGGAAGGCATTCCGGTGCTGGACATGCTGCGCGTCAAGGCGGCGCTGGCGGGTACGGATATCCGGCTGATCGGGCCGAACTGTCCGGGCATCATCACCCCGGGGGCCTGCAAGATCGGCATCATGCCCGGCAGCATCCATACCCCGGGCAGCATCGGCATTGTTTCACGTTCCGGGACACTGACCTATGAGGCCGTGTTCCAGACCACCCGCAGCGGGCACGGACAGAGCACCTGCATCGGCATCGGTGGCGACCCGGTACACGGTATGGGGTTCACGGATTGTCTGGAACTGTTCGAGGCCGATGCGCAAACCCGGGGTATTGTGTTGATCGGGGAAATCGGCGGGAGTGACGAGGAACTCGCGGCTGCCTTTATAAAGAAACACGTCAGCAAGCCGGTGGTCGCCTATATTGCCGGTGTGACGGCGCCCCCGGGAAAGCGCATGGGACATGCCGGTGCGATTATCAGTGGCAGCCAGGGAACTGCCGCGGCAAAGATTGCGGCGCTGGAGGAAGCCGGTGTCACTGTGGTACGTTCCCCGGCCAGGATCGGCGCCGGGATCGAAGCCGCGTTGCCTGGTTGACTTTGTTTTTTTCACCGCAGAGACGCAGAGAAAAAATATTTGGTACTTCTTTCGTCATTCCCGCGCAGGCGGGAATCTATGAACACCTTACTAAGAAATCATCCGTTTCAGTTCCAGCAGCCTTCAACATATTCGGTATTTATTATGCCTGCGTTAATGGATTCCCGCCTGGCCGCTAACGGCATCC
>JAUVNM010000062.1 GCA_030599705.1 Gammaproteobacteria bacterium | reverse complement strand
TGTGCATCCACCTGCACGACATCATCCGGCCCGAACCGGCCGGCCAGGATTTCCTGTGCCAGCGGGTTTTCCAGCTGACTCTGGATGGCGCGCTTCAGCGGACGCGCACCGTATACCGGGTCATAGCCGGCATCACCGAGCAAATTCAGCGCGGCATCGGTGAGTTCCAAACCAATATCGCGCTCCTGCAGGCGCGCCCGCAGAATGTCGATCTGCAGGCCCGCGATGGCCTGGATCTGTTCGCGGCCCAGCGGGTGAAATACCACCACATCATCGATGCGGTTGATGAATTCCGGCCGAAAATGCCCACCGACGATGTCCATGACCGAGGACTTCATCGCCTCGTAATTTTCCTCACCGGCCATTTGCTGGATCATCTCGCTACCCAGGTTCGAAGTCATCACAATCACGGTATTGCGAAAATCCACGGTACGCCCCTGCCCGTCGGTCAGGCGGCCGTCATCGAGTACCTGTAGCAGGACATTGAAAACATCCGGGTGCGCCTTCTCTACCTCATCCAGCAAGATGACTGAATACGGCTTGCGACGCACCGCCTCGGTCAGGTAACCACCCTCCTCGTAACCGACATAGCCGGGCGGTGCCCCGATCAGGCGTGCCACCGAATGTTTTTCCATGAACTCGGACATATCGATACGCACCATGGCTTCCTCGGTATCGAACAGGAACGCGGCCAGCGACTTGGTCAGCTCGGTCTTGCCAACCCCGGTCGGACCCAGAAACAGGAATGAGCCGTTTGGCCGGTTCGGATCCGACAGGCCGGCACGAGTACGGCGGATGGCATCGGAAACCACCTTGACGGCCTCGCCCTGACCGACAACGCGTTCACTCAGGGCCACCTCCATGTGCAACAGCTTTTCACGTTCGCCTTCCAGCATCTTCGAAACAGGAATGCCGGTCCACATCGAAACCACCTCGGCGATCTCTTCCTCGCTGACCTTGTTGCGCAGCAACTGCATATCCTGTGTTTCCGCTGCGTCAGCCGCACTCAGCTGTTTCTCCAGCTCCGGAATACGTCCGTACTGCAGTTCGCCGGCACGCGCGAGATCGCCGGCACGCTGTGCGGTTTCCAGCTCCATGCGGGCACGTTCCAGTTCTTCCTTGATGTGTGATGCTCCCTGGACGGCAGCCTTCTCGGCCTTCCAGATTTCTTCCAGGTCGGAGAACTCGCGTTCCAGTGATTCAATTTCACCCTGCAGTGCCTCCAGCCGTTTCCGGGAGGCCTCGTCCGTTTCCTTGCCAAGCGCCTCGCGTTCGATCTTGAGCTGGATCAGCCGACGCTCCAGCCGGTCCATGGCCTCCGGCTTGGAATCGATCTCCATACGAATCCGGCTGGCCGCCTCGTCAACCAGGTCAATGGCCTTGTCCGGCAGCTGGCGATCGGAAATGTAGCGGTGTGACAGTGTCGCAGCGGCCACGATTGCAGGGTCGGTAATATCTACCCCGTGATGAACCTCATAGCGTTCCTTAAGACCGCGCAGGATGGCGATGGTATCTTCCACCGACGGTTCATCCACCAGCACCTTCTGGAAACGCCGCTCCAGTGCGGCATCCTTCTCGACATACTTGCGGTATTCATCCAGCGTGGTGGCGCCAACGCAGTGCAGCTCGCCGCGTGCCAGTGCCGGCTTCAGCATGTTGCCGGCATCCATGGCGCCCTCGGCCTTGCCGGCCCCGACCATGGTATGCAGCTCGTCAATAAACAGGATGACCTGGCCTTCCTGCTTCGCCAGGTCATTCAGTACACCCTTGAGACGTTCCTCGAATTCACCGCGAAACTTGGCGCCGGCAATCAGCGCACCCATGTCCAGCGACAGCAGGCGCTTGCCCTTCAGCCCCTCGGGCACTTCCCCGTTGATGATGCGTTGCGCCAGTCCTTCCACGATGGCGGTCTTGCCGACACCGGGTGCACCGATCAACACCGGGTTGTTCTTGGTACGCCGTTGCAGCACCTGGATGGTGCGGCGGATTTCGTCATCACGGCCAATCACCGGGTCGAGCTTGCCCTGCTCGGCACGCTCGGTAACATCGATAGTAAATTTCTCCAGCGCCTGGCGCTGGTCTTCCGCGTTGGGGTCATCTACCTTCTGTCCCCCGCGCAGATTGTCGATCGCCTTCTCGATCAGGGACTTCGTTGCACCGGCCTTGCGCAGCAGTTCACCGATGCCGCCCTTGTCCTCCAGCGCGGCGAGGATGAACAACTCGCTGGAAATATAGCTGTCCTTGCGCTGCTGGGCGAGCTTGTCGGTGACGTTCAGGAGGCGCCCCAGGTCATTGGATATATGCACCTCGCCAGCCGTCCCGCTCACCTGTGGCAGCTTTTCGAGCATTTCACCCAGCTGTGAACGCAACAGGTTGACGTTCACATCGGCCTGCGTCAGCAGGTGGCGCACGCTGCCGCCCTCCTGGTCCAGCAGGGCGATCATCAAGTGGACCGGCTCGATGAACTGATTATCACGGCCGACGGCGAGGCTCTGGGCATCGGCCAGCGCCAGCTGGAACTTGCTTGTCAATTTATCCATTCGCATGGGATTTTCTCTCCGTAACTGCAGCGATACCCTGTTTATGGGGGGTAACAGGCGATCTTTCAAGGGTTAAACACAATCCCTGCCACAACTGTCCCACAAATTGAGAGCGCGGTTGTAGGAGCCAGCTGAAGGTGAGGCGCTTGCGCCGAGAAGCTGCCCTGGGGCATGCTGGCGAATTCGGTGGCCGGGAAACATCGCGGTTCGCGAGCAAGCTCGCTCCTACAAGATCAACATGCAACAGCCGATATCGGGATGCCATGTAATGACCAGGAGTCAGTGCAGTGTCAGGTGGGCCAGGTAGATCACCAGGACACCGGCGGCGATCAGGACAATCTGCTGCAGTGTGGCACTGCCTTCAACGCGCTCGTGCAGGGTGGGAATAAGATCGGCAACGGCAATGTAGATAAAACTCGATGCGGCGACGGCGAGTACGTATGGCAACAGCGGTTCCAGGTCCTGCAGCGCATAATAAGCGAGCAACCCGCCAAGCACCGTGGTCATGCTGGAAATCACGTTATACAGTAATGCACGGCCGCGGCTGAAGCCACTGTGCAGCAGCACCGCGAAATCACCGACCTCCTGGGGAATTTCGTGGGCCGCGACCGCGATACTGGTCACCACCCCGAGATGAACATCGGTCAGAAAGGCGCCGGCAATCAGTATGCCATCGAGAAAGTTATGCAAGCCGTCGCCAATCAGGATCAGGGTGCCTGCAGACTGTTGCCGGTTACTCTGCCCGGGCGCGTGTACCTCGCAGTGATCCGCATGGCAGTGCCGCCACAACACCATCTTTTCCAGCAGGAAGAAACCCAGCAGGCCGAGCAGCACGGCCATCGGGATCGCATGCATGTCCTCGGGACCGGCCGCAGTGAGCGCATGCGGCAACAGCCCCAGCAATGCCGCGCCCAGCAGGGCGCCGGTCGCAAAACTGACCAGGTGGGGCAACAAGCGGTTGCGCAGCTCCACGCGCAGGACAAGGAACAGGCCCGCGGCGAGTACGCTGAGCACACCACCGATCAGGCAAAACAGGATGATCCAGACGAGCAACGACATACAATCATTCCGGGGTCAGGAAGGGACGATCGGCAATAATACCCCAGGAGACAAGCCGCTTCAGCCGGCTTCCAGCCACACCAGGCTGGCCATGCGACCGGTCACACCATCACGGCGATACGAATAGAAGCGCTCCCGGTCACTGCAGGTGCAGAAGTCACCCCCATACACTGCCGTCACCCCGCAGTTGCCCAGCCGCCGCCGCGCCAGCGCATACAGGTCGGCATGCCAGCCACCGTCAGCGGCAGGCCGGAAGGCCTCCGCCGCGAGCGCATCCCGGCCAATAAACGCGGAACGGACTTCCTCCCCTACCACGTAGGCGGCAGCGCCGATGGCCGGCCCCAGCCAGGCCAGCAGCTCACGACCCGGGGCATGCATCCGGGTCACCGTCTGTTCCAGCACGCCGGCGGCCAGACCGCGCCAGCCGGCATGGGCGGCCGCCACCTCGCGGCCGGCCTGGTCGCACAACAGCACCGGCAGGCAATCGGCGGTGAGCACCGCGCAGACACTGCCGGGGGCATGGGCGACCATGGCATCTGCCTCGGTGGATGCAGATCCGTCTACCGTATCGATGACCCGGTTGCCATGCACCTGTGTCAGCCAGCGGGGTGCAACCGGCAATGCCAGGCGCATCACCAGGCGCTGCCGGTTGGCCGCGACCGCACCGGCCACATCGCCCACGTGATCCGCCAGGTTCATGGATGCCCACGGGCCTGCGCTGACACCGCCTGCGCGCGTCGTCGTTGCCGCGCGCACTGTGACGGGAGCAGGCCAGTCCGGGGTTATCCAGCGCTCATCCATTGCCAATGGTTCCGGCATCCTGTCGCAACGCCTCAACAAGTCGTGTCATGTCCTCCGGCAGCGGTGCCTGCCAACTCACGGCCTGCCCGGAACCGGGGTGGGTAAACGCCAGCCGCGCGGCATGCAGGGCCTGGCGCCGGAAACCCTGCAGCACCGCTTGCAACTGTTCACCGGCCCCGCGCGGCAACCGCAAGCGGCCACCATAGACCGGGTCGCCGACCACGGGGCAGCGGATGTGCGCCATGTGCACCCGAATCTGGTGGGTACGGCCGGTTTCCAGCCGGACCCGCACCAGCGAATGGGCACGGTAGCGCTCCTCGACACGATAGTGGGTCACGGCAACCCGGCCACCGGCGACCACGGCCATACGCTTGCGATCAACCGGGTGCCGGCCAATCGGTGCATTGACTTCACCACCGGCCGTCATAACGGAATAGACAACCGTCAGGTATTCACGCTGTACCGAGCGCGCCTGCAGCGCCTCGACGAGTTTTTTGTGTGCCACCGGACTGCGCGCCACAACCATCAGACCACTGGTTTCCTTGTCCAGCCGATGCACGATACCGGCGCGCGGCAACCGCGCCAGTTCAGGATCATGGTGCAACAATGCATTCTGCAGGGTACCGTCCGGATTCCCGACCGCCGGGTGCACGACCAGTCCGGCCGGCTTGTTGATGACCAGCAGATCGCTGTCCTCGTAAGCAATATCCAGCGGGATGTCCTCGGGTACGCAGCCGGTGTCCGCCTTGAACACGGCATCGATCCGGACGGCCTCGCCGCCATGTACCCGGTCCCGCGCCCTCGGCAGGCGACCATCCAGCCGAACCTGCCCGTCCCGGATCCACTGCTGCAGCCGACTGCGCGACCAGTCGGGCATCAGTGCGGCCAGCGCCTGGTCAAGGCGCTGCCCGTTGAGATGTTCCGGGATACTGAATGAGAGGTGTATTTCTTGCGTCATGCGAGGAACAGGATTGCGGTATACTGACACTCTATACGAAGTACCCGAGATACCCCATGCATTTGTCGAGAGTTTTCCTGTTAGTCCTGCTGCTCGCTATCAGCGGCTGTGCAATCTTGCCCGAACAGATTGACAATACCAAGGACTGGTCGCCAAGCCAGCTCTATTCGGCCGCGAAAGATTCCATGAGCAACAAAAACTACGAACAGGCCATCGACTATTTCGAGAAACTGGAAGCACGTTTCCCGTTCGGGAAATATGCCCAGCAAGCCCAGCTCGAGATTGCCTATGCCTACTACAAGTACGACGAACCGGATTCCTCCATTGCCGCTGCGCAACGCTTTATCAAAATAAACCCGCGCCACCCGAATGTCGATTATGCCTGGTACCTGATGGGCCTGGTCAACTATACACGCGGCCGGTCGCTGGTCGATAAACTGCTGCCGCAGGATACCTCGGAACGCGACCTGCGCATCATGCGCGACGCCTACGATGACTTTCATGAACTGGTCACGCGCTTCCCGAACAGCAAGTATTTCGCTGATTCAGCCCAGCGCATGATACATCTGCGCAACAACATGGCACGCTACGAGATTCATGTAGCGGATTATTACATGCGGCGCGGCGCATACGTAGCTGCCGCCAACCGCGCCGCCATTGTAATCGAGGACTACCAGCGCACCCCGTCGGTAACGGATGCCCTGATCATCATGACCCGCGCCTACCGCAAGCTCGGCGTGGACAACCTGGCCGATGATGCCGTGCGCGTACTGGCCTACAACGACCCTGCACACCCTGACCTGGAAATCCTGCAACAGGGTGGTGACCCGACCCGGCGTGGCGGCTGGTTCGGCTGGTTCAGGTAAGCGACTGTTTATTCACAGGCGCATCAAAATGTTGAACTGCCTACCGTATTCGCGGGCAAGCCCGCTCCTACAGGGAAGCTTCCCCACACCCGTAGGAGCCAGCTTGCTGGCGAATTCGGTCTATCCGATTACGGCGTTCGCGGGCAAGCCCGCTCCTACGTTAACGTTAAAGTTCCGCGGGTATTCGGGTAACCGGAAGTAATCGGGTAGCGCCGGTCACGGCCGAAGGCGCGCCGGCTGATGCGCACTCCCGGTGGTGCCTGGCGGCGTTTGTACTCGTTGCGGTCCACCAGGCCTGCTATCCGTGCCACGACTGCAGTGTCAAAGCCTGCCTCCACGATCTGCTCGATACTCTGGTCCTGCTCGATATAGCGTTCGAGGATCGGGTCAAGTATCTCGTAGGGCGGCAGACTGTCCGCATCTTTCTGGTCCGGCGCCAGCTCGGCCGACGGCGCCCGGGTCAGCACCCGCTCCGGGATCACCCTGCCGGTACGGTTACGGTACTCCGCCAGCCGGTAGACCAGCAGTTTCGGCACATCCTTGATGGGGGCAAACCCGCCAGCCATATCACCGTAGAGCGTCGCGTAGCCCACGGACATTTCGCTCTTGTTGCCCGTGGTCAGCACGATCCGCTGTTGCCTGTTGGACAGGGCCATTAACAGCACACCACGACACCGGGCCTGGATATTCTCCTCGGTCGTATCCGCTGGCATAGCGCCCAGTACATCCCGCAGCGATTCCAGGAAGGCCCTGAAAACCGGCTCGATGGAGATTTCATCATAGGCAACCCGCAGGGCTTCCGCTTCGCTGCGTGCATCTTCCAGGCTCATCCGGCTGGTGTAACGCGACGGCATCATGACCGCTGACACCCGGTCGGCGCCAATCGCATCGACCGCGATCGCCAGTGTCAGGGCCGAATCTATGCCGCCGGACAGGCCGATGACCGCACCGGGAAAACCGTTCTTGCCGATATAATCACGCACGCCAGTCACCAGCACGCGGTACACCGCCTCGACGTCTTCGAGATGCGGCGCACATTCACCGGCCACCGGCGCAACCGGGCCGGCACTGAAATCAACCGGGAACAGCACTTCTTCACAACACCCTGCCCGGTGCGTTACCTCGCCAGCGGCACTGACAACCACCGAACCGCCGTCAAATACCAGTTCATCCTGTCCGCCGACAAGATTGATATACATCACGGATAACCCGGTCTCCAGCGCACGCTGCTGCAGCAATGCTTCGCGTTCGAGACCCTTGCCGGCATGGAACGGTGACGCATTCAGGTTAACCAGCAGTTGCGCGCCGGCAGCCGCCGCCTGGCGGGCCGGACCCGGTTTCCAGATATCCTCACAGATGGTGATGCCGACGGGGACATCCCTGACAGCTACCACGCAGGCAGCAGCACCCGGCTGAAAATAGCGTTTCTCGTCAAACACACTGTAATTCGGCAAATGCTGCTTGCAGTAACCGGCAATGACTGAGCCGTCCGCAATCACCGAGGCGGCATTGAACAGGGATCCCCCGTGCCGTAGCGGGTGTCCGATAACGGCAACGATGCCGCTGATTTCCCGGGTGACCCGCTCGACCGCCCGCTCCACGAACTCCTGAAAATGCGGGCGCAACAACAGGTCCTCCGGCGGATACCCGGTGATGCACAGCTCCGGAAACACAATGGCATCGGCACCGAGCTCGTCACGGGCATGCCGGCAGGCATCGATAACCCGGCCGGCATTCGCATCGATAGCGCCGACCGGGAAATCCAGCTGCGCCATGACGATGCGCAAATCCGATGAAGACGTGTCTCGGCTCATAAACCGGAGATGCTATTCACATTGATAATTCCAGGACAGACAGCTGATATTACCGCAGAGACGCAGAGAACGCAGAGAACGCAGAGAAAAAATATTTGGTAATTCTTTCGTCATTCCCGCGCAGGCGGGAATCTATGAACACCTTACTAAGAAATCATCCGTTTCAGTTCCAGCAGCCTTCAACATATTCGGTATTTATTATGCCTGCGTTAATGGATTCCCGCCTGGCCGCTAACGGCATCC
>JAUVNM010000243.1 GCA_030599705.1 Gammaproteobacteria bacterium | reverse complement strand
GATATACGTGGCCCGCGCCCAGCTGACGTTCACCCGTGCCGACCAGTACCCGTTTCTGGACGTGCTCGGTTCCGTGATGCGGCGCGACCCCAGTGATGTGCTGGTGCCGGGATCGAGTGCCAGCAACAACTATGCATTGTCGGCCGACCTGTCCTTCGAGGTTGACCTGTGGGGCAAGCTCCGGCGTGCGACCGAGGCGGCCCGGGCCGACCTGCTGGCCACGGATGCGGCGTACCGGAATGTCACCATTAGTCTGGTGTCCAACGTCGCGGGAGCCTATTTTCTGCTAAGAGACCTGGATGCGCGGCTGGTCATTGCCGAGGACACGGTGAAGGGCCGTAGTGATAGCCTTGGCATTATCCAGGCGCGTTTCGACAAGGGCACGGTCCCGCTACTGGATGTCAACCAGGCACAGATCGAACTGGCGATAGCCGAGACCGCCGTGGCGGCATTCCAGCGCCAGGTTGTGCAGGCGGAGAATGCACTGCGCATTCTGCTGGGCCGTAATCCCGGTCCCGTGGACCGCGGCGTGGCACTTGACCAACAGGTGATGCCGTCCGTTATCCAGACAGGATTACCCTCCGAGTTGCTGCAGCGCCGCCCTGACCTGGTGACCGCGGAAGAACAACTGAAGGCGGCCACCGCGCGTATCGGGGTCGCCGAGGCCCTGCGTTACCCGTCCATCAGCCTGTTCGGCACTCTTGGCCTGGAAAGTGATGACACCTCCGATTTTGCAACCAGTGATGCGAAGACCTGGAGCATCGGCGCCAACCTGTTTGCCCCGATTTTCAATTCCGGCAAGCTCAAGTCACAGGCCGAGGCCCAGCGGGCCCGCACGGAGCAGGCCATGCTGATTTACGAGTCCACCCTGCAGCAGGCGTTGCGTGAAGTGGAAGATGCCCTGATCGCCATCCGTACCTATAACGACGAGTATGCCGCCCGCACCCGCCAGGCGGTCGCGGCGCGCAATGCAGCGCGCCTGTCCCGGGCGCGTTACGACGGGGGCGTGGTCGATTACCTCGAGGTACTGGATTCCGAGCGCAGCCTGTTCGATGCCGAACTGCAGCAGTCAGCCACGCTGCGGCGCTACCTGGATTCTATCGTGCAACTGTACAAGGCCGTTGGTGGAGGCTGGGATCCCGGCTCGGCCCAGCAGCAGGCGATTCGATAAAATATGACTGTCAGCATACCAGACCGGTATGACTGTATAATCAGTGCCCATTATTCTTGATTAATGCAGGAGGTTTACGATGAATCTGTTAAACAAAATGGCGGTCACCCTGGTGGCTGCCTGTTGCGGGGCCGGCACCGCGCTGGCTGACCTGTATGTCTATCCCAAGGACGGCCAGAGCACCGAGCAGACCGACAAGGACAAGTTCGAGTGCTACAACTGGGCCAAAAAGGATTCCGGGTTTGACCCCATGGCGACCCCCCGGACGACGAGCGCGGCACCGAGCGGCCAGGCCCGGTCCGGCACCATGGTCAAGGGCGGGCTGGGCGGAGCTGCCATCGGCGGGCTCCTGGGTGGCAGAAGTGGCGCCGGGAAGGGCGCACTCGCCGGCGGTCTGATTGGCGGGGTGCACCAGCACCAGCACAACAAGAATGTCGAATCCGAGCGTTCGCAGTGGGAGCAGCAGGAATCGGACAACTATTCCAATAACCGCAACAACTATAACCGTGCCTATGCCGCCTGCCTCGAAGGCCGTGGCTACAGCGTCAAGTAGGGGGGATGACCATGATAAACAACCTGACCCGTCTGATAACCGTTTTTTTCCTCATTGCCGGCAGCACGGCCGTGATGGCCAAGCCCTTTGACGGCAGTAAGCCACTGGTCTGTGCCGCCCAGAGTGTCTCCCAGTGTGACGCCGGTGCGGACTGCATCAATGTGACCACGGAGAGTGTCGGCCTGCCGGACCTGTTCATTGTCGATGCCGGTAAGAAAGTTATTATGGCAACCCCCGAAAGCGGTTCTGACCGCACCACGAAGATCGAGCGCAGCGAGAGTCTGGATGGCAAGCTGGTGCTGCAGGGGGCCGATGAAGGCATCGAGGACATCCAGGACGGCCTGGGCTGGACCATGGCGATCGACGAGGAAACCGGCAAGCTGGTGTTCAGTGCAGCGGGCGACGGCTTTGCCATCGTGGTGTTCGGGGCCTGCACGGTCCGCTAGCAGGACGGCATAAAATATTTGTAGAATCGGCTGTCGATGTTGTGTAGGAGTCAGCTCGCCTACAGGGACGTAGGTGAGGGGCGAGAGCAGGACGCGGAAGCTTTGCTGGCGAATACGGTGGCAGGGAAAAATCCAGTTCGCGAGCAAGCTCGCTCCTACATGCGAATGCGATACCGAGGTTTCTGCATGAAAAGACATCTGAACCGTTTCGTATCACGACTTTTGTTCGCTTGTGCTTTTTTAGCAGGCGCACAGCAGGTACTGGCCGCCGGTTTCTATATCACCGAGGTCGGCACCCCGGGTAGTCTGGGTACGGCGGGCGCCGCGAACCCGACCAATGATTTCGGTGCCGATTCGGCCTGGACCAACCCGGCCGGCATGACCGGGCTCAACAACGACATGATGGTGGCTGGTCTGCAATTGGTCGTTCCCAGGAACAAATTTGACTCTTCCCGCGAAGATGCCGGTGGCAAGGACGGCGGCAATGCCGGAAATTTCCAGCCGATCCCGAGTTTCTTCTATGTCAACAAGCTCACCGATCGCGCCCGACTGGGATTCTCGGTGATCGCACCGCAGGGCGGTGGTTTCAATTACGGCGATGACTTTGTCGGCCGTTATTCGGCGTCCAGGTCAATACTTGGGGTGATCGGTGTTTCTCCCTCCCTGGCCTACAAGGTCAATGACCGCTTTTCCATCGGCGGGGGTGTCACGGCGTTGTATACCCATTACGAACTCAATATGGCCATCAATACGGCCGCCATTATTCCCGGTTCACCCGATGCCAAGGCGAAAGTCGAGAATCTCACCGACTGGGCCTACCAGCCGTTCGTGGGATTGACTTATCAGCTTACCGACCGGGCCATGCTCGGCGTTGTCTACCGGGGGGAATCGGACGTGGACCTGGACGGGGATGTGAATATCCGCAACTGGTCACTGCCCTTGCCGAAACCGAAGTTCAATGATGCCGAGGTCAGCTGGGATAACCCGCAGTGGCTCGATGTAGGTCTGAAATACATGGTGACGGGCAAGGATGTGCTGTTTCTGAATGGTGGCTGGCAGGACTGGTCGGACTTCAGCAAGAACGGTATCAGCATCACTGGCGGGGCTACCGATGTTAATACGAATATCGACCGGGAATGGGACGATACCTGGTATGCGCGCATTGGTTATGCACATGAATTTGCCCAGGAGAGTTTTTTATCACTGGGGGTCTCCTATGACAGTTCGCCGGTCAAGAACAAGCACCGCACCTTTGACCTGCCGGTTGACGAGTACTACAAACTGTCGGCCGGCTATGGCTGGAAGGGCAAGAACAAACTGGACTATGCTCTCGGCGCCACACTCATGCTGGTCGGTGACGCTGATATCAAGCAAACCTCCCAGGGCGTCACCGCGGCGGGCAAGTTTGATACGAACATGGTCCTGTTTGTGGGCGGGACATTGCGCTACGTGTTCTAGTGGGCCCGAATTATATGTTTGCAGCAGTTGTAGGTTGGGCTGAGGCACGAAGCCCAACAATATATTTTAATCTATGCATTATGTTGGGCTTCCTTCGTCAGCCCAACCTACGCATGGCTATCATGGAACAGGGT
>JAUVNM010000129.1 GCA_030599705.1 Gammaproteobacteria bacterium | reverse complement strand
CTGTCGAGCGCCAGCATGCCAGCGTCCGTGTTCTTGATCGGAACCAGTTTCGCATTGACGTGTTTGCGCTCGAGGGTCTTTTCAAGACGCTTGTGCGTGGTGGTGCCGTGCATCACGGCCACCTTGCGGTCCGCCAGGCTGACGAGGCCCTCGATGCCGGACTCACTCAGCACAAGTACGCCACCGGCAGCGACGAAGATTTCGTTACTGAAATCGACACGCTCCTGACGTGACAGGGTGATGGTGGTAATACCGCAGTCCATGTCTACCACGCCGTCCGCGACCAGGCGTAGTCCCTCCAGGGTATTGGCGCTGCGCCACTTGATATTGATTTTGTCCAGTCCGAGTTGTGTCGCGATGTTATCGACGATTTCCCGGCACAGGTCAATGGAATAGCCGACCGGTTCACCATCCTGCATAAAGCTGAAGGGGGCTGCCGTCACGGGATGGGCGATCTTGATGGAAGCGGATTTTTTGATAGCGCCCAGGGTATCGGCCGGGCGGTCGGCAATAGCCGACTGGCAGAACAGGAGTATCAGCAGTAGCAGATTGCGTGCGTACATAACGGGTTTCTCTCCGGGGAAAGTGTGTGGTGGTGAGATCGATGAATGCCGGCAGCCAAGAATACAGGATTCTGTAACTGGAGGCAGGCTGTGGTGGATAGCATGGATACAAGGCCGTAATCCGGCGCTTGTTATCTAATGGCCGTAGTAGCGAGCTTGCTCGCGAACTGATAATTACATGCGTACTGCGGTTCGCCAGCAAGCTGGCTCCTACAGATAAACACACACCCGGGGCGCTTCAGAGTGCCTGCGCGCTGGCCTCGGCCGGGATGCTGTTCTGTGCGAGGCTGATCAGCGCCTCGCGCGGACGACCGATATAGTTGCCCTGGGCGCAATCGACACCCATGACTTTCAGCAGTTCCAGGGTCTCCGCGTTTTCCACGCATTCCGCGATGGTTTGCATGCCGAGGGCATGCGCAATCTGGTTCATGGATTCCACCATGGCCTGGTCAATGGTGCTGTGCGCCATGCCCTTTACAAAGCCACCGTCGATCTTGAGCTTGTCGACCGGCAGGTGTTTCAGGTAGGCGAATGACGAGAATCCGGTGCCGAAGTCATCGAGCGCGAACTGGCAACCGATGTCTTTCAGCGCGCCGATGAAATCCTCGGCGGCGGCCAGGTTGGCGATGGCGGCGGTTTCCGTAATTTCAAAGGTGAGCCAGCTGGGCTCCAGCCCGCTATCCGCCAGCATTTCCTGGATCAGTGGCAGCAGTGCGGGGTCTTCAAATGCCTTGCCGGACAGGTTGATGGAGAAGCTGGCCTGCTGCCCCTTTGCATGCAGGCTGCTCAGCTGGTAGATGGCGCGTCTGACGATCCAGCGGTCGACACTGTGGATCAGCCCGAAGCGCTCCGCGGCCGGCATGAAGCCGCCGGGCAGAATCAGCTGGCCGTCATCACAGACCATCCGGACCAGTACCTCGTAGTTTGTTACATGCCCGCTTGCGGTTAACACGATCGGCTGGTAGACCAGCTGGAAACGGTCGTGTTCCAGCATTTCACGTACGCGTGCCGCCCAGCCCATATCGGCCGCCATGCCGGCCTTGTCACTTTCCGACGGGTCATACAGATTGGTGCGGTTGCGGCCATGCTGTTTGGCGAGGTGGCAGGCGAGGTCGGCATGCGACAGCACTTCTTCCGCGCTGGTGACCTGGCTGTCGATCATCGCGATGCCGATGCTGAGTGTGATGTTATAGCTGGTGTCTGCCCTGATGAACTTGTAGTCGTCGCACAGGGTACGGAATTTTTCCGCCGTACTCAGCACGTCGTGCCGCTCGATGTTGTACAGCAGCAGCGTGAATTCATCACCGCCGAAGCGTGCCAGCAGATCACCGTCACGTACATGTGCTGACAGCAGCGCAGCAACATCGACCAGCAGACGGTCACCGGCGGCGTGGCCAAGGGTGTCGTTGATGTACTTGAACTGGTCAAGATCGATATAGAACAGCGCACAGGCCGAACCGCTGCGTGCGACGCGCGCCACGGTGCGTTCCAGTTCCTGCTGGAAGTAATTGCGGTTGAACAGGCCGGTGAGCGAGTCATGTTCGGCGTGATAGGAGAGCTGGTGCTGGAAGGCCTTCTGCTCGGTGATATCACGTGCAGTACCGCTGATCTGGATCAGCTTGCCGGTGGCTGCATCGGTGTGGGTCTTGGCGCTGAAGCTCAGGAAGTGCGGTTTGCTTTCGGCATCGAGATGCACGGTCTCGAACTTGACGCATTCCTTGCCGGCCAGCAGTTCCTCGATGGCCTGCTGGTCGACCGGGGGATGGTCGGGTGAGCGGAATTCCTGCAGCTGGCGGGTCAGCATCTCTGCGGGCTCGAAGCCGTAAATGGTCAGGCAGGCGCGGTTGACGTAGGTGATCCGGCCCTGCGCATCCATGGTCCATACCAGGTCGTGTGCGGTTTCGACGAGATCGCGATAGCGGCCCTCGGCCGCGCGCAGCTGGTCTTCGGTTGCCTTGTGCCGCGTGATGTCAGAGACCTGACAGGTATACAGGTGCTGGCTGTTGATTTCCATTGCACTGATGTGCACGGACAGTTGCATGGGCATGCCGTTACGGTGAAAACCCTCAACCTCGTATTCATCGTCTACCGGACGCAGCCGGTTGCCGGCGACCACCAGGTCTGGCAACAGCCACTTCAGCGGCCGCTGGTAGATTTCCGCGGCGAGATAACCGAACAGTTTTTCGGCGGCCGGGTTAAAGGTTTCCACGTGCCCCTGTTCATCAACAATGATGATAGCCTCGACGGTATTTTCGACCACGGCGCGCATGTGCGTTTCCGGCACCGGCGCCGGTGCCCGGGTAATGCTGCGAATCGAGAGCAGCGTGATCATGGCGGTGGTGATCACCAGTATCAGCCAGATGGCCATGTGACCGGGTGTCAGGTTGCCGGTCTGCTGCCAGTGGTAGTTCATCAGTAGCGTGCAGGACAACAGTGGCACGAATCCGCCGAGCAACATGAGCTTCGACTTCAGGCTGACCGGTGTTTTTTGCAGGCTCAGCTGGCCGGCCAGCTTGCCGATCTGGTCCAGCGCCAGTTGATAGCCGGGCAGGCCGATCAGGATGGCGACCGACAGCTGCAGCAAGACCAGCTGCAGGAACTCGCCGCCGCTGGATTTGCCGGTGGCCACGAACAGCAGGGCCGGGGTGGCCAGCGCATATAACAGGAAAAAGCTCCAGTAATCCCGGCTGAAGCGCGTCAGCCGGCGTTGCTGGCGTGCCGGTAGCGCCGCACCCGGGCGGTGCCTGGCCCAGTCACTCAACGGATTGAAATATCTGGAGAAATAGAATAATGCCCAGAGGATAGAGGTGGCCACGAAGCCGGTCAGGAGCGCCGGGGTGTGGGGGGTTTCCAGGTCGTTTACGCCAATCAGCCCGAACAGCAGGGCGCTGGCCAGCCCGGCCAGGGGAGCGAGCAGCAGCCCGCCGAGGATGAGTGCGATAAACCGGACGCGAATACTCTTGAGTTCACTCAGCATGGTGCTGCCCCGGGACCCTCCACGCAACGCAGTATCTTGATATGAGATGCATGTTGCAAAAAAGCCAATATTTTATGTTTGTATAATTAGAGAAGTAGCTTTAATACTGTATGCGATCACTGAATACTATTGCATAACTACCCGTAATTACAAGACTACTGGTTAAATATATTTGTTGTTCTTCTGCGACATAATATTTCACGCCGTGCCCCGGGTGGCGGCGTACAATCACGGTCTTTTTACCGTGTCACGATGAGGAAGTGCTATGAAACGGCGTGATTTTCTCGGTACCGCCGGTGGCGGGGCCCTGCTCGCCGGTGGTGTACTGGCCGGTTGCCAGCAAACCGAAACGGCTAACACCACGGCGCCAGCTGCGCGTGTGAATGAGGTGATTCACTGGAAGCTGGTGACCACCTGGCCGCGAAATTTCCCTGGACTGGGCACCGGGGCCAACAACCTGGCGCGGTTGATCAACGAGATGAGTGGCGGACGCCTGCAGGTCAAGGTATTTGGTGCCGGTGAACTGGTACCGCCCATGGAGGTCTTCGGCGCCGTGATGCAGGGCATTGCCGAGATGGGACACGGTGCCGCGTACTACTGGAAAGGCAAGACCGAGGTCGCGCAGTTCTTTGCCGCGGTACCGTTTGGATTGACGGCACAGGAAATGAATGCCTGGTTGTTATACGGCGGTGGCATGGAGTTGTGGCGCGAGGTGTATGCGCCGTTCGGCGTGATTCCGGTGATGGCCGGCAACTCGGGTGTGCAGATGGCCGGCTGGTTCAACCGCGAGATCAACAGTGTTGAAGATTTGCGTGGATTGAAAATGCGCATCCCGGGGCTCGGTGGTGAAGTGCTCAGCCGCGCCGGCGGTGTACCGGTCCAGATTGCCGGTGGGGAACTCTTTACGGCACTGCAGACTGGCGCCATCGATGCAACCGAGTGGGTCGGCCCGTATAACGACCTTGCTCTCGGCCTGCACAAGGCCGCGAAATATTATTACTACCCGGGCTGGCATGAACCGGGCACCACGCTGGAGGCGCTGCTCAACCGCGATGCGTTTACCGCCCTGCCCGAGGATCTGCAGCACATCGTGATCAATGCCTGCCACGTAGTGAACGGGGACATGCTGGCGGAATACACGGCGCGCAATAATGCCGCACTGAAGACGCTGGTGGAAGAACACGGTGTGGACTTGCGCCGCCTGCCGGACAAGGTACTCGAGCGGTTGCGCGAATTGTCCAATGAAGTGGTTGCCGAAATTGCCGGAAAGGATGCGCTGTCCGGCAAGGTCTACGAGTCGTTCAGCCGCTTCCGCGAACAGGTCACCGCCTGGGACGATATTTCCGAGCGTGCCTACCTGAACGTGCGTGGCGGGTCGTAATCGAAACAGTCTCTTGCATACCTGTGGTAGGACCCGCGCCTCGCGGGGAATTTTTGCCTCAGCCATAGATCATCCCGGGCAACCAGGTGGCCAGTGGTAGGTTGGGCTGAGCTTGCGAAGCCCAACATTCAGGCGGTTATCAAGCTACCCGTATTGGGCTTCACGTTGTTCAACCCAACCTACTTGAAGGCGTAACGAAAACTCACCAGGTGGAAGTTGATGGCCTGGTTCGGAGTCCGGGTATTGGCAGAGGACAGGTGCTGGTAACGGTACATCAGTTCGTAGCGCCCCTTGTCACCGAAGCCGAGACCGGCTCCCATGTGGAGACCGAACTGGAAATTTGACGAGAGATCGCGATCAGCGATCCATTGCTTGGTCAGCAGGTGCCCGCCAACGCCGAGCTCGGCAAACGGTCTCACAGTCTGTGACAGCCCGGTGTCGCGTTGTAGCCGCAGGACCGGGGTGAGGCTGACCTCATAGAGTGAGCCATTGGTGTCGTGATCGGAATCCCAGTATGCCGCCTCCAGTTCCCAGTAGCCGCCAAGGTACCAGGCGCCGTCGTTGAACCAGGTGTGGTTCCACCTGTTCTGCAGCCCGAGCCGGTAGAGATCCGTATTGCTGGAATTGTCATCCTTGCCAACGGTGGCGGATACGGAATCGATCCAGCGGGCTTCCGTGGCCCGGGCCGGCGCGAGTATGCAGAAACCAGCGAAAATGACCGGCAGGATGCGGGTAAAGACTGTCATGACGAACCTCATGTGCAAAATCTGGTGGCGAATAATCGCATTATTCAAAGCTGCCTGTCATGACTCAGCCATAGATCATCCCGGGCAACCAGGTGGCCAGCGGCGGCCACAAGGCAAGCAGCATCAGCAT
>JAUVNM010000314.1 GCA_030599705.1 Gammaproteobacteria bacterium | reverse complement strand
TCTCGCTACCGCGACCTACACCAACACCATCGGTGCTGCGCTACTGGGGGCACACTGGGTGGATCCGGATTTCGATCCCAAACAGCACGCCTTCTATTACGTGCGCGTTCTCGAGATCCCGACCCCACGCTGGACCACCCATGACGCGGTATTTTTCGACATTGACCGTCCCGACAACGTGCCGGCGACAATTCAGGACCGGGCCTACACCTCGCCCGTCTGGTATACGCCCTGAGTAGCTGCTCTGTTTGTATCATCGTGAATGCCGGCGCCAGCGGCCGCAAGGCACGATCCGGGACTTGCGTGATTGCCTAGTGTGCCCGGCGTTGCCTCGCCGGCGTACACCCGGGCAGTAATGAAAAGCGTTTGGGTGATGATGTGGCCGGGGGGGCATCGAGTTCATCCGCCCGGCCTTTCATTACCATGGCTTCCTCGACTGCCGCCGCGCAGGGGTTGGCGTCGCCCGAACCCCTGCGGCTGAAGGTGAACAACAAGTACCCCGGGTTGACCAGGCCTGCGAGCAGCCCGGTTCCTGCCGCTGCCATCCGGTTGCGTGGCAACACCGTCACCTCAACCTCGGGTGCTGTAAGCATTCCGGTGACTTGCACCGGGCTGGTCAGGCTTAGCAGGCTGGCCCGCTTGGGCCTGGGTGCCAACACCAGGTTCAGTTCCTCACTCTCCAGATCCAGGACCCCGGCGGCGCCGATGGTGATCCGCTGCGTATCGGCCAGCAGGTCATCACTGCTGGCGATGCCATCCTCGATACGTACCCGGGCGACCAGGCAGTTGATGTCGGTCACGTCTTCCCTGCGCCATTCCCTGGATAACATGGTGGTCACCAGGTCGGAACCCCACAGGTCAAGCCGGCGGCTGCCAAACCGTCCCTCCTGTCCGACGATGACGAGCTGCCCGTTGGCATCGCCCAGAAATTCATAGCGGGTGTGTCCGCTACCCGAAAGGTTCAAGGTGATATCGAGTGTGCCCTCCACGGTCTCGGCAAAGCCTGCCTGTTCCAGCATGACACCGTAGTTGAGCTGTTGGGCGGTCCATTGCCACGCAATCGCTGGCGGATCCTGTGAGGCATCGATGGTTGCATCGGATTCGATCAGGGCACCCGCCCAGCCACGCACCCGGAAGGGATCGAGCCGGAACACGCCATCCTGCAGTGTGGCCGTGAAGTTGATGTCGCCCAGGTCCCCCGCGGCCGTTCGCAGGCGCTTGCCCTTGAAATGCAGCTCGCCATCAATTTCTCGCATGCGCTCGATAGGCAGCTTGTAGTCCGGGATCATGCGACGTTCGGTCTTGGGTGCCGCCTCTGTCTCGCTGACAGGCAGGAGTTCCCTGAGATAGATTTGCTCCGAGTCGAGGTTCGCGATCACCCTGGCCCGCTGTTCCCCGTGGTAGACGCTGATACGGCCGCCGATGTCGCTGCTGCCGGAGGTGATCTTCAGTTCATCGAAAACGACCCGGTCGGGTAGATCGGCGAAGTGGCCGGTGAGCGAGTAGGCGCCCTCGAGCGGCAGCACGAGATCGAACAGCGGCAGCAGGGCGTCGATGTCGGCGCCGCGCAGCGCGTAATCGATATCGAATCCACTGGCCTCGAACGGTCGTTCCACGCTGCCGCTCGCCTGGAGACTGATATCACCGCCCTGAACCTCCAGGGCCAGGTCTTGCCACGGCCCGGCGGGTCGTTGCAGCAGCTCTGCAAGTGGTTCGGCCTGCAGGTTCACCTGGACGAGTTTGTCATCGAGTATGGCCTTCGCACTGACCTGCACTGCCTCGCCCGGACGGGCGCTGGCCTCTAGGCCGATAAGCTCCATATCTAATGAATGTCCTATGATGGCGGCCTGGTAGTGCAGCAACTCGTCCGGCGCCTGTGCCTGCAACCCAACATCCGCATGCTGCACCAGCTGCGTAATACTGACGCCGTTCTTTCCCAGGGCCGCGAGGCGTTCGCCCCACGGTAATCGGGCACGTGCGTCAAGGTGTACACCCTCCAGTGTTGCCCGAACCGGTTCCAGTGTCAGGTTCTGTCCATTGGCGTGTGCGCTCAGCAGGACGTTCTGCACCGGCTTTGCCAGGCCTTCAAGCCGTCGGACCCGGACCTCGACATCCAGGTCGACGGTACCGAGGCCGCCGATATCGAGCGGCTGGTCCAGACCGGCGACAGCGGTAGTTTCCCCGGCGGTGTCCGGCAGGATCTCGTCGATATGTAACTGGCCGGAGTCGAGATTAGCCACCAGTCCGGGACGTTGCCCGCCCTGGTGGAGAACGATACGTCCGCCGATGTCGCTCCTGCCGAGCGTGACCTTCAGTTCGTCGAATACATGACGATCCGGTTGGTCGGCATAGTGACCGGTAAGCGACCAGGCACCCTGCAGTGGCAGCAGGGCATCGATATCGGGGCCGCTCAGCGTGTACCTGACATCAAACCCTTCGGCCTCGAGCGGGTGGGCCACGCTGCCGGTGGCATCGAGGCGGATGTCATCGCCCCGTACCTCGAGTTTCAGGTCCTGCCATGGCCCGGTGAGTCGCTGCACCAGTACGGCAAGTGGTTCACCCTGCAGGTTCACGGTAGCCGGCCTGTCATTGAGCGTGACCCCGGCGTTGATCGTGAGCGCTGTGCCCGGTCGGGCAGTGGCATCAATGGAGGAGAGTACGAGGTCCAGCGGTTCTCCCATCAGGGTCGTGGCATACCGGTGTATCGCACCCGGGGCCTGTGCGCGAATGTCCAGCTCGGCATGTTGCAGCAGTGTCTTCAGACTGACAGTCTCTGGTGCCAATGTCGTTAGGGTCTCGCCCCATGGCACTGCCGCGTCCGCCGTGATGTGTATGTCATCCACTGTTGCCTTATTGACTGCAATCGAGAAACTCTGTCGGTCGGCGCACACCAAGCGAATACGAACTTGTCAAAAAGCATCCCCTTAAGGGCATCACTAT
>JAUVNM010000005.1 GCA_030599705.1 Gammaproteobacteria bacterium | reverse complement strand
GGTGACCGAACACTACAGCGAGCGGCTGCGCGCGCTCGGTTCCCTGCCGGAGGCCAACCGGGAAAACCTGGTGGCGATCGTGGAGCAGGTGCGGGGGCGGTTGACGGAGTAGTAAGATGGTCAACTGTTCGCGGGCATGCCCCAGGGCAGCCTCTCGGCGCAAGCGCCTCACCTTCAGCCCGCTCCTACATAGGTCCCATACCGACGGTATTGAACCCGGCGTCCACGTAGGTGATCTCGGCCGTGATCCCGGCAGCCAGGTCCGAACACAGGAAGGCCGCCGCATTGCCCACATCGTCGATGGTCACGTTGCGCCGCAGCGGCGCAGTCGCCGCGAACTTGTCGAGCATTTTGCGGAAGTTGCTGATCCCGGCGGCCGCCAGCGTCCGTATCGGGCCAGCGGAAATCCCGTTCACCCGGATACCGTCCGGGCCAAGACTCTGTGCAAGGTAACGCACATTGGCTTCCAGGCTGGCCTTGGCCACGCCCATGACATTGTAGTTGGGCACAGTCTGTACCGCGCCGAGGTAACTGAGGGTGAGCAGGGCGCCGTTGCGTCCCGCCATCATCGGCCGGCCGGCCTTCGCCAGTGCGGCAAAGCTGTAGGAGCTGATGTCGTGGGCGATGCGGAATCCCTCCCGGTTAACGCACTCCAGGTAATCGCCGGCCAGCTGGTCTGCCGGTGCAAAGGCGACGGAATGTACAATGATATCCAGGCCGTCCCAGTGTTTGCCCAGACCGGTGAATACGGCCTCGATCTCCTCATCACTGCCGACATCACAGGGCAGGACAATGTCGGAGTCGCACTCGGCCGCAAATTTTTCCACCCGGCCGCCGAGTTTCTCGTTCTGGTAGGTAAAGGCCAGTTCGGCACCTTCGCGATGCATGGCCCGGGCAATACCCCAGGCGATCGAGCGGTTGCTCGCGAGGCCAACAATCAGGGCACGCTTGCCGTTCAAAAATCCCATGGCTGTTCCTTGTTATCAATGAGTAGACGGGCACGATCCCGGCTGCATCGCAGTTTCGGGTCAGCGGGTATTCAGCAGCCGCTACGGTACCGGAAAACCTCCGTTTCTGGAAGTGGCGGTGATCGCGAACAGGGCATGAATCCTCGCGCGTTGGCCGATATAATGCCCCTCCATGCAGCCTGATAACTTTGATAACAGCACCTGCTCCCGCAACGCCGACACTGAGATCATGCCGGGGCAGGCGCCTTGCTGAGACGCCATAACGCCAGCCCGGACAACCGGACAGCCCTTTGGTGTGCTGTCCTGGGCGTCCTGCAAGCCGTTGTGCTGGCCGCCTGCAGTGATGATCCCTGGAACCGGCCATACCCGGCACGGGATGCACACCGGAACATCATGTATTCCTCTTTCCAGGAACGCCCCAATCACCTTGACCCGGTGCAGTCCTACAGTTCCAATGAGGTCCGTTTCACCGGGCAGATCTACGAACCCCCGCTGCAATACCACTACCTGAAACGCCCCTATGCACTGGTCCCGTTAACCGCGACCGCCGTCCCGCAGCCCGTCTACCTCGGGGCCGATGGCGAGCGCCTGCCGGAGGATAGCGCGCCGGAGGACGTGTCCTGGAGCGTCTACGATATCCATATCCAGCCCGGTATCCGCTACCAGCCCCACCCGGCATTTGCACAGGACGCCGACGGCAGGCCGCTATACCAGGATCTTGACGAGCACGCTCTCGGTGACATCTATGCGCTCGGCGATTTCGAACACACCGGTAGCCGTGAGCTGGTTGCCGCGGATTATGTATACCAGATCAAGCGGCTCGCCCATCCGCACCTGCACTCGCCGATCTTCGGCCTGATGAGCGACTACATCGCCGGGCTCGGGGACTATGCCGACACCCTGAAGGCGGCCAGTGCCGAACACACGGAAACCGGCGGCGACAAGGGCTTTCTCGACCTCCGGGAATACCCGCTGGCAGGGGCCGAGGTCATTGATCGCTATACCTACCGGATCAAGCTGCGCGGGACCTACCCGCAGCTGCTGTACTGGCTGGCGATGCCGTTTTTTGCACCGGTCCCCTGGGAGGCCGAGCGGTTTTACAGTCAGCCCGGCATGCAGGAACGCAATATTACGCTGGACTGGTACCCGGTCGGTACCGGTCCCTATATGCTGACCGTCAACAACCCCAACCGGCAAATGGTGCTGGTGCGCAATCCGAACTTTCATGGTGAAACCTATCCGGAGCAAGGCGAGCCTGGTGATGCAGCCGCCGGGTTGCTGGTCGATGCCGGCAAGGACCTGCCATTCATCGACCGGGTGATCTACAGCCTGGAGAAGGAAGACATCCCGTACTGGAGCAAGTTCCTGCAGGGTTACTACGACACATCCGGTATCACCTCGGACAGTTTCGACCAGGCGATCAGCGTGGGATCATCCGGTGAGGTCGCACTCACGGACACCATGCTGGAACAGGGGATCGGACTGAAGACCGCCGTCTCTACCTCGGATTTCTATACCGGCTTCAATATGCTGGACCCCGTGGTCGGCGGCTACACCGAAGCGGCACGGAAACTGCGTCAGGCGCTGTCAATCGCCGTCGATACCGAGGAATACATTTCCATATTTCTCAATGGTCGCGGTATCCCGGCACAGAACCCGCTACCCCCGGGCATCTTCGGTTTCCTCGAGGGGGAGGCCGGCATCAACCCCTATGTCTATGAAAAGACCGCAACCGGGCCGCAACGCAAGTCACTGGCCATTGCCCGGCAACTGCTGGCCGAGGCCGGTTACCCGGACGGCAGGGACATCAACACCGGCAAGCCGCTGGTGCTGAATTTCGATACCACGGCCACCGGACCGGACGACAAGGCGCGGCTCAACTGGCTGCACAAGCAGTTCGCGAAACTCAATATCCAGCTCGTCATCCGCGGCAGCGACTACAATCGCTTCCAGGAAAAAATGCTCAAGGGGACCGCACAAATATTCCAGTGGGGCTGGAATGCTGACTACCCGGACCCCGAGAATTTTCTGTTCCTGCTGCATGGGGAGCAGGGCAAGGTCGAGCATAACGGGGAAAACGCGGCGAACTACCGGAACACCGAATATGACCGCCTGTTCAACCGGATGAAGAATATGCCGAACGGGCCGCAGCGCCAGCAGGTCATCAACCGCATGATGGCCATTTTGCAGCATGATGCTCCCTGGATCTGGGGGTTTCATCCCAAGCAGTTCAGTCTGGTCCACAGCTGGTATCACAATGCCAAACCCAACCTGATGGCCAACAATGCGCTCAAGTACCAGCGCATCGACCCGCAGCAGCGCGCCGCACTGCAGGCGCAATGGAACCGGCCGGTCCGTTGGCCGCTCGGGGCACTGCTCGTGATACTGCTGGCCATCATCGTCCCGGCCTGGGCCAGTTACCGCCACCGGCAGCGCCAGCCGGCCCACCGGGGCAGCCACTGATGTTTGCCTATATCGTGCGGCGCGCCGCCTACGCCATCCCGATCCTGATCGGGGTCAACCTGCTGACGTTCTACCTGTTCTTCGTGGTGAATTCGCCGGATGACATGGCGCGGCTGCACCTGGGTGTCAAGCGCGTCACCCCGGAGGCCATCGAGAAGTGGAAGGCCGAGCGCGGCTATAACAAGCCGCTGCTATACAACGAGGCGGTCAGCGGCAGCGAACGCTTCACCAAGACCATCTTTTTCGAAAAATCCGTGAAGCTGTTTGCCTTCGATTTTGGATACTCGGATGACGGTCGCGATATCAGCCACGACATTGCGCAGCGCATGGTTCCCAGCCTGGCAATCGCCATCCCGAGTCTGCTGGTCGGTTTGCTGATCAATATCAGCTTCGCCATGCTGCTGGCCTTTTTCCGCGGCACCTACGTGGATGTCTCCGGTGTCATCCTGTGCGTCGCGCTGATGTCGGTCTCGGCCATGTTCTACATCATCGGCGGGCAATTCCTGCTCGGGAAACTGCTGCGCCTGATGCCAATCTCCGGCTATGACGGCGGGGTGGACGCCATCAAGTTCCTGGTGCTCCCGGTCATCATCGGCGTGGTCAGCGGCATTGGCAGCAGCACCCGCCTGTACCGTTCGTTTTTCCTGGAGGAAGCCGGCAAGGACTTCATCCGCACCGCGCGCGCCAAGGGTCTGAAGGAATCGCGGGTGCTGTTCCGGCACCTGCTGGCGAATGCCATGATACCGATCGTCACCGGCGTAGTGGTCATACTGCCATTGCTGTTCATGGGCAGCCTGCTGCTGGAATCGTTCTTCGCTGTCCCCGGGCTGGGCAGCTATACCATCGACGCCATCAACCGGCAGGACTTCGCCATTGTCCGTGCCATGGTGTTTCTCGGCTCGGTACTGTACATCATCGGGCTGATCCTGGTCGACGTCGCCTACACGGTCGTGGATCCGCGGGTGCGGCTGTCATGATTATGCCCGTTATCCTGTGGACCGATGCCCTGATCTTCCTGCTGGTAGCCATTGTCACCGGCTTTGCGTTGTATGCCCGGGGGAAGCCGCACCTGCGCGCGCCGTGGCATCACGTGATGTGCAGTCGTCTGGGTTCGATGGCCGTGGTCATCCTGTGTGCCTATATCATTATCGGCCTGCTCGATTCACTGCACTACCGGCCGGCAATCGAGAACAGCGATGCAAGCGCGGAGACCCACTACGCTGTCGAGGTACTGAGTGTGCTGGATGTGCTGGTAGGCCCGTTGCGCACCCGGACAGAGAAGACCTACTCGGCACCGTTTGCGACACAGCTCTTCAGCCGTGAGACCGTGCAGCACCCGGATGGCAGCCAGACCCGCAAGTACCCGCGCCTGGAGTATGGCGGCCGCCATCTGGAAAACCCGGCAGCCGATGCGCGTGCGGATATACTGCAACGCAGCGGTATTGCGCTCACCCAGACACTGGCGGCAGGTCTCGCCGTCTTGCTGCTGATTACCCTGTGGCAGGCACGCCGCCGGCAACTGGCATTCATGGCTTCATTACGCGATATCCTGGCACGGCGTACCGCGGTCCCGTGGCTGATCATCCTGATCACGCTGAGCGTGTTGCTGTTGCTGACTTTCCTGGCAATCAATCTGGCGACCGCCTACCACGTACTCGGCACCGACAAGGTCGGGGAGGACGTGTTCTACCAGACACTCAAGAGCATTCGCACCGGGCTGGTCATCGGGACCCTCACGACACTGATCATGCTGCCGTTCGCCATCTTCATGGGCATCCTTGCCGGTTATGCGCGTGGCTGGATCGATGACCTCATCCAGTACCTCTACACCACACTGAACTCGATCCCCGGCATCCTGCTGATTGCGGCCGCCATCCTGATGCTGCAGGTGTATATGGCCAACCACCCGGATGCGTTTGAAACGACCTTGGAAAGGGCTGATATCCGTTTGTTATTTCTATGTATTATTTTGGGGATTACCAGCTGGACCGGGCTGTGTCGCCTGTTGCGGGGGGAGTCGCTGAAGCTGCGCGAGGCCGAGTATATCCAGGCGGCCACGGCATTCGGGGTCCGGCACAGCAAGATCATCAGCCGGCACATCCTGCCGAATGTCATGCACATCGTACTGATCACCGTAGTACTCGATTTCAGCGGGCTGGTACTCGCCGAGGCCGTGCTGTCCTACGTTGGTGTCGGCGTGGATCCCACCATGAACAGCTGGGGCAACATGATCAACAGCGCGCGCCTGGAGATGGCGCGCGAGCCGGTGGTGTGGTGGTCCTTGCTGGCGGCCTTCCTGTTTATGTTTACCCTGGTGCTCGCGGCCAACCTGTTTTCCGATGCCGTGCGCGATGCCTTCGACCCGCGATTGAGACAACGTTAGAGTACCAGCACCATGAAGCAACCCTTGCTGCAACTTGCCAACCTGAGCGCCCGGATCGGCACCGGCCCGCGGGCGATTCGCCCCGTCGATGATGTCAGTTTCACCATCAACAAGGGTGAAACCTTTGCACTGCTCGGCGAGTCCGGCTGCGGCAAGTCCATGACCGCACTGTCCATCCTGCGGCTGCTGCCGCAACCACACGGCCGGATATCCGGTGGCCAGGTCAAACTCGAGGGCACCGATCTCACGGCCTTGCCGGAAGTCGAGATGCGCCAGGTGCGCGGCCGGCGCATTGCCATGATCTTCCAGGAACCGATGACCTCGCTCAACCCGGTGCTCACTGTTGGTGACCAGATCGGCGAGATGCTGCAGCAACACCTGCAGATGAAAGGCACCGCGAAGCTCAATCGCGTCCTCGAACTGCTCGATGCCGTTGGTATCCCCGATGTAAAACGTCGTTATACCGAATACCCGCACCAGCTTTCCGGCGGCATGAAACAGCGCGTCATGATCGCGATTGCACTTGCCGGCGAACCGGACCTGCTGATTGCCGACGAGCCGACCACGGCACTCGATGTCACCATCCAGGCACAGGTGCTGGAATTGCTGCAGCAGCTGCAACGCGATACCCATATGGCCATTCTGCTGATCACCCACGATCTCGGTATTGTTGCCGGGATGGCGGACCGGGTTGCCGTCATGTATGCCGGACAACTGGTCGAGGAGGCCAGCCGCGACTGTTTTTTCACTGATGCCCGGCATCCCTACAGCCTGCGGCTGTTCGAATCACTGCCCAATGTCGACAAGCGCGATCATGCCTTGAAAACCATCCCGGGCTTTGTCCCGGTACTCGACCGCGATTTCAGCGGCTGCCGCTTTGCGGAGCGCTGCGAGCAGGCCTGGGACACCTGCCGGACCCAGGCACCCTCGTGGGACATCACCACGGACCACCATCATGTACGCTGCCACCTGGCAGACCGGAACATTACCCCGCCAGCCAGGACAGCCAGGGACGACACACCACTGGCGCACGCAACGCCAGGCACGGGGACCGGCGCCAGTCTGCTGGAAGTCCGTGATCTCAAGGTACACTTTCCGATCCACAAGGGAGTCTTCAAGCGGGTCGTCGGTCAGGTCTATGCCGTGGATGGCGTCTCCCTCGAAATTCCGGAAGGGCATACCCAGGCGCTGGTCGGTGAATCCGGCTGCGGCAAGACCACGGTCGGCAAGGGTATCCTGCAACTGCTCCGGCCAACCGCCGGCAGTGTGCAATTCGACAACACCGAACTCACGCAGCTGAAAGGCGAGCGCCTGCGCCGGCGGCGCACGGACTTCCAGTTCATCTTCCAGGACCCGTACTCGTCCATGAACCCGCGCATGCGCGTCGGCGACATCGTCGAAGAGGGCATGATTGCACAGGACATCGGCAACAGCAGTCAGCAACGCCGCCAGCGTGTCGATGAGCTGTTCGTGCAAGTCGGCCTGTCACCCGAGAACGCCCACCGTTACCCGCATGAATTCTCCGGCGGTCAGCGCCAGCGCATCTGCATTGCACGCGCGCTGGCCGTCAATCCGCGGCTCATCATCTGCGACGAACCAACCAGCGCACTGGATATCTCGGTCCAGGCACAGATCCTGAACCTGCTGAAGCAGCTGCAGAACGAACTCGGGTTGTCCTACCTGTTCATCACCCACAACCTCTCCGTAGTATCGTATCTCGCCGACCGGGTGGCGGTCATGTATCTCGGGCGCATTGTTGAGGAAGGACCGGTTGCCAGTGTGCTGGAAGAACCGCTGCACCCCTATACCCGGGTGCTGCTGTCGGCCGTCCCGCAAATCGATCAGGACACCCGGCGCGAGATCATCCGCCTCGAGGGTGATATGCCGTCGCCGGCCAATCCGCCGGGCGGCTGTCATTTCCACCCGCGCTGCCCCGACGCCATGCCCGGGTGCCGCGAACGCTATCCTGGCGAAACCGGGACCGCCGATCACCGGGTGCACTGCTTCCTGCATCAGTAAATCACTACCACTTCACCTGTAGGAGCGGGCTTGCCCGCGAATGCGAGGCTCACGTATCTCGAATTCGCGGGCATGCCCCAGGGCAGCCTCTCGGCGCAAGCGCCTCACCTTCAGCCCGCTCCTACAGGAACCGTGGTCGAAATCTGGGGTCAGGCGCCTGTTAATGCTAGAATCCCCGCTCTTTGAATCTCAACCCATTGATTAACCGTACGAGGCACACCATGAGCATCCAGTCCTTCCATCCCCCGGTTCGCACCCTGATGGGCCCCGGTCCCTCCGATGTCAATCCGCGCATCCTCGAGGCCATGTCACGCCCGACCATCGGACACCTGGACCCGGTATTCGTCGACATGATGGAGCAGATGAAGGAATTGCTGCGCTATGCCTTCCAGACGAAGAATGAGCTCACCATGCCGGTCTCGGCGCCGGGCTCCGCGGGCATGGAGACCTGTTTCGTCAATCTCATCCAGCCAGGCGATACCGTGATCGTCTGCCAGAACGGCGTGTTCGGCGGCCGCATGAAGGAGAATGTCGAGCGCTGTGGCGCGACGGCCGTCATGGTCGTGGACGACTGGGGTGTTGCCGTCGATCCCAACAAGGTCGAGGCAGCACTGCAGGCCAACCCCGCTGCCAGTGTGCTGGCGTTCGTGCATGCCGAGACCTCCACCGGCGCCATCTCCGATGCGCAGACACTGGCCGCACTGGCCCACCAGCATGACTGCGTGGTAATCGCCGATACTGTGACATCACTGGCCGGTTCGCCGCTCAAGGTCGATGAATGGGAACTGGATGCCGTGTATTCCGGTACCCAGAAATGCCTGTCCTGCACCCCCGGCCTGTCGCCGGTGACTTTCAGCCAGCGCGCGCTGGACATTGTCACCAGCCGCAAGCACCCGGTGCAGAGCTGGTTTATGGACCTTAACCTGGTATTGGGTTACTGGGGCGGCGGCGGCAAGCGCGCCTACCACCACACGGCACCCATCAACGCACTCTACGGCCTGCACGAGGCACTGGTCATCCTGCAGGAAGAGGGCATCGAAAACTCCTGGGCGCGTCACCAGAAGAATCATGATGCCCTGCGTGCCGGCTTCGAAGCCATGGGCCTGTCCTTCGTGGTACCGGAAGGCGAGCGCCTGCCACAGCTGAATGCGGTATCGATTCCGGAAGGGGTCGACGAAGCGGCAGTGCGCACAGCCTTGCTGAACGAGTACAACCTGGAGATCGGTGCAGGCCTTGGCGCCATGGCTGGCAAAATCTGGCGCGTCGGCCTGATGGGTTTTGCCAGCAACCGGACCAACGTGCTGTTCTGCCTGGGTGCACTCGATGCCGTGCTGAGTGGCATGAAGGCACCGATCACCGCCGGTGTTGCCGTAGACGCGGCGCGCGCGGCCTACAAATAAACTACCCCGCCGGCATATTTGGGGTCAGAGTAAAAGCTCGTGAAAATTCGCGAGTTTTTACTCTGACCCCAAATATTAATCGAACAGTGATACGTATTCGCCGTAACCCTCGGCCTCGAGGTTCTCTTTTGGTATAAAGCGCAGCGAGGCGGAGTTGATGCAATAGCGCAAACCGCTCGGTTCCGGGCCATCATCGAAGACGTGTCCCAGATGGGAATCTGCCAGCTGGCTGCGCAGTTCCACGCGTTTCATGAAAAATTTCCTGTCCTCGTGCTCGATAACGGTGCCCTTGCTGATGGGTTGTGTGAAACTCGGCCAGCCGGTACCGGATTTGAATTTGTCAGTGGAACTGAACAACGCTTCGCCCGAAATTCTATCCACGTAAATGCCGGCGTGCTTGTTGTCCCAGTATGCGTTCTTGAACGGTTGCTCGGTCGCGTCCTTCTGTGTCACCTCATATTGCAGCGGGGTCAGTTGCTCGCGCAATTGCTCATCGGTTGGTTTCCGGAAGGCGCCGGGCTTTGCCTGTGGCGCAACGGCGCTAACACCACTGCCGGAAGCAGACTGATCAGCCACGACCGCTGTTAGTGCAAGGGCACCCAGCGCAGCGGCGATGGGAATGAGCAGCAGGGTTGGATATCGGTGCATGGAATAATGGACTATATATGTGTGTGAGGATGATGGCTGTGACAGGAATCATGAGAGCAAGTTCCCGCCATAACAGGTATTCATATATTATTCATTATTAACAGTATGTTACTATAGTTTAGAAGAATTAACTTCATATGTGGCTGACACCGGGATCCGTCACAGCATCTTCCAGATTGAGCCTGTATCCACTGCAACGTAAGGGAGAAACAACATGAAATCCAGCATCTGCCTGTTTGCTGCCGGTCTGCTCATTTCCACGGCCCCGCTGAGTGCCGGCAACGATCAAGCTGCCCGCGATCAATATAACTGGTTAAAACAACTCCAGGGTGACTGGGTGCTGGCGCCAGCCGATCAACAGGAAGGAAAGGCGACACAACACAAGCTGGTGGCGCCGCTGCTCGGTACGGAAACCGTGGCCATGCGTTACCGTATTATCGGCAAGGGAAGCACCATCCAGGAGAACCTGCTGCCCGGGAACGAAAAGGAAATGGCAACCATGTATCACTGTAATAACGCCAGCTGCAGCCGGGTGAAAGCGAAGCACTACTGCGTCAAGCAGAACCAGCCGGAACTGATTGCGGAACCTTCCGGCAGCCCGAATATGCTGGTACTGAACTGTGACATGGATACCGGGCTGTGCCAGTCGAACGATAATCATATCCACAAAATCACCAAAAACCTCTCGGCGGACGGTAACCACCTGAAGGTGACCTATACGAGTTTTGCCAGGGGTAAATATGCCAAGGATTCCGTTTATCACTTTGACAGGAAGTGATTATGAACGGTAGGACCGACCCCCGGCCGGGAATGCCTTTCCCCGCGGGGCGCGGGTCCTACTCGAACGAATAGGGCAGGTCTTCAATGGTGAACACCGGGCCGTTGCTGCTGCCGAGATGCAGGCTCCCGGAAGCGGCCGCCGTGATCTGCAGTACCGCCAGCGCGGCATAACCGCCGTCGGGATGCGGCTGGGCATCGACTATGCGGCCGGAGGGTTGCTTGCTATCGTCTGCCGTAAACAGCTCAGCGGCCGGGCGCGGTGCAACACTGGTATCGATATGCCCGAGATACATACGGCGCTTGAGTGTTCCAAGATACTGCATGCGCGCCACGATCTCCTGACCGGGATAGCAGCCCTTCCTGAAATCCAGTCCGTCCACCAGTTGCAGGTTGACCATTTGCGGCACGAACAACCCGCTGGTGTCCGCGAAGATCGTGGGTATCCCGGCCTGGATCTCCGTCAGCCGCCAGGCCGCCAGGCCAACCGGTGCACCGCGGACATTCAGCGTATCCCACAAACCGGTCGCTGCTTCCAGCGAGGTCGCGTAGACCTCGAAACGCGGGTGTGCACCGGGCACCCGCAGGATGGTCAGGTCGCCATGGTGTGTGACATGGTTGATGTCTTCCGGGACCATGCCGACGGCATCCGTCAATTCCTGCAGCGCCGTGGCACCGCTGACACCGACCCCGATAAAATTCTCGCTAACATCCTCCAGCGTGACATCGGCGCGTAATACGTACATGCGCAAACGCTGCAGCATGGCGTCCAGGGTATCCACCGGCAGGCGCAGGTAGAAGGTATCAGCGCGCCTGAACAGGCGGAACAAACCGATGATACGGCCCTTTGGAGTACAGTAGGCATTCAGCTGACTGATGTTCCCTGCAACCCGGCCAATATCATTGCTGAACTGGTTCTGCAGGAACGCTTCGACATCCTTGCCATGTGCGGCAATCACGCCCAGGTGTCCCAGGTCGGAAAACACCAGGCCGCTGTTGACCACTTCCTGCTCCTGTTCGGGGTTGCCATAGTTCGCAACGAGCCCGCCCGCGTATTCTGCCCCGGCATCGACCAGGAAGGCTTTCCAGTCTGTTTTCATTATCGGCTCACGGTGGACCTGTTCAGCACATAGTGACAATTCTAGATGATCGGTTGATATGTGTCAGTAACCCTTCAGACGGGCGCGGCGGCTGGTGTTCCCCCGATGGCAATGGTATAAAAGCACACAAAATCGACCACCTGTCATGCCGAGCCAACGAACCGCACCTGTTTACCTCAATTTATTCCGGATACGCTTTCCGGCAGGGGCCATCACCTCCATTGCGCATCGAATGTCCGGTGTCTTCCTGTTTCTGTCCCTGCCGTTGCTGGTCTACCTGCTGGATTTGTCACTGCAAGGCCCTGCCGGGTTTGAGCACGCCAGGGAATGGCTGCAATGCGGCTGGATCAAGGCAGGATCAGTCGCCATCGCATGGTCCCTGCTGCACCACCTGCTGGCCGGTATCCGGTTTCTCCTGATCGATATCGAGATCGGCGTGACCCTGCCGGGTGCCCGTACCAGCGCCTGGTTCGTGAACATCAGTGCAGCACTGCTGACGCTCGCTTACGTGGGGTGGATCCTGTGACCGGGCACACGCACGGACTGCGTGCCTGGATGCTACAGCGCATCAGCGCCGTCTATCTCGGCGTGTTCCTGGTTTACTTTGGCGCACAATGGTTACTGGGGCAGCCATGGACCGCGCCGGCATGGCATGCCTGGATCACCCACCCGGTCATGCGCGTCGCCGGTGCCGGCTTCCTCCTCGCACTGCTGGCCCATGCCTGGGTCGGCATGCGTGATGTCATCCTCGATTACATCAAGAACCTCGGCCTGCGGCTTGTGCTGCTCACCCTGATCGCCCTGGTCCTCGGCGGCTGCGGCCTGTGGGCGCTGCGCGTACTCATGGTGACCTCGGGATAGCCGCATGGAAATTGCCCGTCGCAGATTCGATACCCTCATCATCGGCGCCGGTGGCGGAGGACTGCGTGCCGCCCTGCATCTCTCCAGTGCCGATGCCCACGTGGCGGTGGTCTCCAAGGTGTTTCCGACGCGCTCGCATACCGTCGCCGCACAGGGCGGGGTCAACGCGGCCCTGGCGAATGTGCGTCCCGACAACTGGCACTGGCACATGTTCGATACCGTCAAGGGAAGTGATTACCTCGGTGACCAGGACGCCATCGAATACATGTGCCGTGCGGCGCCGCAGGCCGTGTATGAACTGGAGCATTTTGGCGTGCCGTTCTCGCGGCTCGATGACGGCCGCATCTACCAGCGCCAGTTTGGCGGCCAGAGCATGAACTTTGGCGGGGAACAGGCAGCGCGCACCTGTGCCGCGGCGGACCGGACCGGTCATGCAATCCTGCAGTCGCTGTACCAGCAGAACATCCGTGCCAGGACCCACTTCTTCGATGAATACTTCGCCATCGACCTGATAAAAGACCACGAGGGCTACCTGCTGGGCGCGGTGGTGATGAACATCGCCAACAGCGAACTGCTGCTGATCGAGGCCAAGACCACGCTGCTGGCCACCGGCGGCGCCGGTCAGCTGTTCCGCACCAATACCAACGCGCTGATCAATACCGGTGACGGCATGGCCATGGCCCTGCGGGCCGGCATCCCGTTGCAGGACATGGAGTTCTTTCAGTTCCACCCGACCGGTATTGCCGGCAAGGGCATGCTGATCTCCGAGGCCGTGCGCGGGGAGGGCGGCTACCTGGTGAATGCCGACGGCGAACGCTTCATGGAACACTATGCGCCGAACGCGAAGGACCTCGCCAGCCGCGATGTCGTCAGCCGCGCCATCGCCACGGAAGTCAGGGAGGGGCGTGGCTGCGGTGAACACCGGGATCACGTGTTATTGAAGGTGGATCACCTCGGTGCGGAAACCGTCCACCAGCGCCTGCCCGGCATCTGCGACATGGTGCGCACCTTTCTCGGCACCGACCCGGCCGAGAGCCCGATCCCGGTGGCCCCGACCGCGCATTACACCATGGGCGGCATTCCGACGAACCGTTTCGGTCAGGTGATTGTACCGTTACAGCACGGCCCGGAGGAGCCGGTCCCCGGACTGTATGCCGCCGGGGAGTGCGCCTGTGTCTCCGTACACGGGGCAAACCGCCTCGGTGGGAACTCCCTGCTGGACATCCTGGTGTTCGGGCGCGCGGCAGCGAACCACATCGTCGACTACCTGCATGAAAACCGTTATCACAAACCCTGCCCGACAGACGGCGCCGACCCGGCACTGGCGCGCCTGGCGCGCTGGGAGCAACAGGGCGACGGGGAAACCGTGGACCACCTGCGCACCGAGCTTGCACAGATCATGGAAGAAAATTGCGGGGTATTTCGCACCGAGGAAGTCATGCAGGACGGGCTCGACAAGGTCACGGCGCTGTCCGGGCGCATGGGCGACGTGCGCCTGACCGATCACAGCAAGATATTCAATACCGCGCGCATCGAGGCACTGGAGCTGGAAAACCTGATGGATGTGGCGCTGGCCACGGTGGCCTCGGCCCTGCAGCGCAAGGAAAGCCGTGGCGCGCATTCGCGCATCGACTATCCGGAGCGCGATGACGTACAGTGGCTGCGCCACAGCCTGTATCACCGGGATACGCGCACGGTGGACTACAAGCCGGTGCGCACCAGGCCGATTACCGTCGACAGCTTTCCGCCGAAAGAGCGAGTGTACTAGGGACACTGCCATGAAATTCTCCATCTACCGCTATAACCCCGACACCGACACGGCACCGGCCATGCAGGCCATGGAACTCGATGACAACCAGGTCACGCCGGGAATGATGCTGCTGGATGCCCTGCTGCTGCTGAAGGCACAGGACGAGTCCCTGAGTTTCCGCCGCTCCTGCGGCGAGGGCGTGTGCGGTTCCGATGGCATGAACATCAATGGCCGCAACGGGCTGGCCTGCATCACGCCACTGGCCGCACTCAAGACGCCGGTTGCAGTGCGCCCGCTACCGGGCCTGCCGGTGGTCCGCGACCTGATTGTCGATCTCGAACAGTTCTACCAGCAGTACCGGGCGGTCAATCCCTGGCTCATCAACAAGGACCCGGTCCCCGAGGTGGAGCGGCGCCAGACCCCGGAGCAGCGTGCACAGCTCGACGGCCTGTATGAATGCATCCTGTGTGCCTGCTGTTCCACCGCGTGCCCGTCGTTCTGGTGGAACCCGGACAAGTTCCTGGGACCGGCCGCCCTGTTGCAGTCCTGGCGCTTCCTCGCCGACAGCCGCGACCAGGCGACGGACGAGCGCCTTGCCAACCTCGAGGGACCGTTCAAACTGTTCCGCTGCCACACCATCATGAACTGCGTGGAAGTCTGTCCCAAGGGGCTGAACCCGACGCGCGCCATCGGCCGCATCAAGGAGTTGATGGTCAAAAGATCGATGTAGGAAATACAAGGTAGATGTCTGAAATAAATGTAAGATATATAGCAGTCATCCCCGCGAAGGCGGGGATCCATTAACACTGGTATAAAAACATACCAAAAATATTGATGGTTACCGGAGATGAACTGGATGGTATATGGACGCGGTGTTCATGGATTCCCGCCTTCGCGGGAATGACATTCTGTTTTATATACAGTTCCATATAACATGCAGACAGACAATTCAAACATCACCCGCAACCGCCTCGCATGGCAATGCCGGCGCGGCATGCGCGAGCTCGACGTACTGCTGCTCGGGTTCCTCGAGCAGCGCTATCCGCAACTCGGGACCGGGGACATCGATAGCTTCACCCGGCTGCTCGAATACCCGGACAATGTCCTGCTAGAATGGCTGCTGGGACACATGGTCCCGTCCGACAGGGATGTCGCACACATTGTCCAGGAAATACGCCACGCCGCTGTCTCTTGAACCACGCGAGTCACGCCAGCTCGGGTTGTTCGTTGCCATGGTCCACGGCAACGCCTTGCTGGTGCTGCCGTTCACGGGGCTGCCCCTGCCGGTGACGGCTGCCATTGCATTGGCCGTTACCTGGAGTTTCATCAAGGCCTGGCGCACCCAGGTGTTACTGACCCACCCGGCGGCCGTCCGCAGCCTGCGCTGGGGTGATGCTAATGACTGGCAGCTCACCCGGCAGGACGGCACAATGCTGCATACCTCTCTGCAACCACGCGTGTTCATTCACCCGCGGCTGGTCATCCTGCGTTTCCGGAACACCTGGCGGCAGTCATACAGCGTGGTGCTCGTGACCGACCGGCTGGACCCGGAAATATTCCGCAAACTGCGGGTACGCCTGTTGATCGAAATCAAACAGCTTTCCTGTCCTGCGGCTACATGAACTGCATGAAAATTGTAGGAGCGGCCTTGGCCGCGAACCGTTCGCGAGCAAGCTCGCTCCTACAGTCATGCCTGTTCTGTATAATTCTTCTTGCAACAATTGCCTTAGCGCTTTCCGCCTGCACCCAGCCACCGGATGATGTCATCCGCTTTGGCCTGGCCAGCAGCCCGACCAATCTCGATCCGCGCTTCGCCACCGATGCCACCTCGGCGCGCATCAACCGTCTGCTGTACCAGCGGCTGGTGGATTTCGACGAGAACATACGGCCGTTACCGGCGTTGGCCACGTGGGCGGTACTCACGCCCCGGCATTACCGCTTCACCCTCAAGACCGGGCGCAACCCGTTCCACAACGGCGTGCCGCTGACCGCCCGTGATGTCGCGGCGACCTACCGGTTTATCCTCGATCCCGCGAATGCCTCACCGCACCGCAGTGCGCTGCGACTGATCAAACGTATCGAGGTGATTGATGTAGACACCCTGGATTTCCATATCGAGCGGCCGGACCCGCTGTTCCCCGGCTACCTGGTCATCGGCATCGTCCCGGCCGCGGCCATCGAGAAGGATCATCCCCTGCACCGGGACCCACTGGGCAGTGGCGCCTTCCGGCTCAGTGCATGGCCGGAACCGGGGCGGTTACAGCTGACGCGCCAGTCAGACGGGCAGCTGGTGGAGTTCCTGCGCGTCGGGGACCCCACGGTACGGGTCCTCAAACTGCTGCGCGGTGAACTCGATCTGTTGCAGAATGACCTGTCGGCGGAAATGATCGATTACCTCGGACAGCAGGCGGACATCACCGTCAGCTACCGGCCCGGCAACAATTTCTCCTACCTCGGTTTCAACCTGCGGGACCCGCTCACCGGTCGCCCCGATATCCGCGCAGTCATTGCGCACGCAATTAACCGCCAGGCCATTATCGACCACCTGCTGGGCGGGCATGCCCGGACCGCGGCCACCTTGCTGCCGCCGAACCACTGGGCCGGCAACCCGGCGCTGGTCCCGTTAGACTATGACCCGGAGCGCGCCCGGCGACTGCTGGCACAGGCGGGCTACACTGCTGACAACCCCCTGCAACTGCAGTACAAGACCTCGACCGACCCGCTGCGCATCCGCATTGCCACTGTCATTCAGCAGCAACTGGCGGACATCGGCATCGACATGACCCTGTCGAGTTATGACTGGGGGACCTTCTACGGTGACATCAAGGCCGGGCGCTTCCAGATGTACAGCCTCGCCTGGGTCGGCATCAAAACACCGGACATTTTTCGCTATGCGTTTCATAGCCACTCACTGCCACCGGAGGGCGCCAATCGCGGCCGACTGGCCGATGCCCGGGTGGATGCGTTGATTGAGGCCGCCGAAACTGCATCGACGCTGAACGGGCAGGCAGATGCCTACCGCGCAGTACAGGCGCGGCTGCTGGAGCTGCTGCCATATGTGCCCCTGTGGTACGAAGACCATTTTGTCGCCGCACGCGACACGATCACCGGTTACCGGCTGGCCGGCGACGGTAACTATGACGGCTTAAAGTTTGTGCAACACACCCACAAATAACAGCTGCACGATCACTGTATTCGCCAGCAAGCTGGCTCCTACCCTCCTCGATTATGGCTCTGCTCTTCAAGCCGGTTCTTACCCAACCCGAAGGGTAACCCACGTCCTTCGAGGTTGGGTAGGTCAATGCATAATGTCTACGATCGTTTGCCTAACCAGGT
>JAUVNM010000203.1 GCA_030599705.1 Gammaproteobacteria bacterium | reverse complement strand
AGGAGATCGAGCCGGCGCGCGCCAAGGCACAGGCGCTTGGCGTGCGGGAAATCTACATCGAGTCACTCAAGGAAGAGTTTGCGCGCGATTATGTGTTTCCCATGTTCCGCGCCAACACGCTCTATGAAGGGGAATACCTGCTGGGTACTTCAATCGCGCGCCCGCTGATTGCGAAGCGGCTGGTGGAGATCGCGCGGGAGACCGGTGCCGATGCCATTGCACACGGCGCCACCGGCAAGGGCAACGACCAGGTGCGCTTCGAGCTTGGTGCCTATGCGCTGGATCCGGACATAAGGATCATTGCCCCGTGGCGTGAATGGGAGCTGACTTCGCGGCAGACGCTGCTCGACTATGCGGCCAAACACGGCATCCCGGTGGAGCACAAGCAGGGCAAGCAGTCGCCGTATTCAATGGATGCCAATTCCCTGCATATCTCCTACGAGGGCGGCATCCTCGAGGATCCCTGGGCGGAACCGGAAGACGACATGTGGCTGTGGACCGTAGCGCCCGAGCAGGCACCGGACCAGCCGACCCGGGTCGAGATCACCTTCGAGCGCGGCGATGCCGTGGCCATCGACGGCACGTCTGTCAGCCCGGGTCAGGTCATGGAGATCCTCAACAAGCTGGGTGGCGCCAACGGCGTGGGCCGCACCGATATCGTTGAAAACCGCTATGTGGGCATGAAGTCACGCGGTTGTTATGAAACGCCGGCCGGGACCATCCTGCTGAAGGCGCACCGTGCCATGGAATCGCTGACGCTGGACCGCGAGGCGGCGCACCTGAAGGACGAACTCATGCCGCGCTATGCCAGCCTGGTCTACAACGGCTACTGGTGGAGTCCGGAGCGCCGGATGCTGCAGCAGATGATCGACGCCTCGCAGGAGCACGTCAATGGCAGCGTGCGGCTGAAACTGTACAAGGGCAACGTGATCCTGGTCGGGCGCCAGTCGGAATCCGACAGCCTGTTTGACGAACGCATTGCCACGTTCGAGGATGATGCCGGTGCCTATGACCAGCAGGACGCCGGGGGCTTTATCAAGTTGAATGCACTGCGACTGCGCATCGGCTCGCGCCGGAATCGCACCTGATACAGACACGAGAATAACAGGATGCGATTGCTTCATACCATGTTGCGCGTTGGTAACCTCGAGCGCTCGATCGATTTCTATACCAGTGTGCTGGGTATGCAGCTGTTGCGGCAAAAGGACTACCCGGACGGCAAATTCACCCTGGCATTCGTCGGCTACGGGGACGAGTCCGACAACACCGTCATCGAGCTGACGTATAACTGGGACACCGACCACTACGACCTCGGCGAGGGCTATGGCCATATCGCCATTGAGGTCGAGGATGTCTACGCGGCGGTCACCGAACTGAAAGGCCGCGGTGGCAAGGTGATTCGCGATGCCGGGCCGATGCATGCGGGCACCACCATTATCGCGTTTATCGAGGACCCGGATGGCTACCCGATCGAGTTGATCGGGAAGAAGTAGCCGGGATTCTGCCCGGGTCAGGCAGTTTCCTTGTGTGTGGATCTGTTAGCGGGCAACGAAACCCGTTCTGGCAAGCAGCTTCAGTTTCTCGATGTCGCGATGACTGTATTCAAAGGTAAAAGTGCCGCCACGGCCACGCTGCTCGAACAGCAGTCTGCCAGGTGAACTGCCGAAAAGCCTGCACTCGCGTTCTGCGCTGTTCCTGCGGGTCATCTAGAAGGAAGTCCCTACATAAGTACCGGCATCGGAGACTTCAATTTCGCGATAGTCAACCCGGTAGCCCGCTTGCTTGTTGCTGGGACGTCTGGACTGAATGCGCCTGGCGTTCTCCGGGGGAGCAGCCGTGGCTGCTGCCGTTTCTTGCGGGGTGTTATCCTCCTGTTCCGGCGGCGGCTCGTGCATGCTTTCCGGTTCCACGTGCTGTGCCGTGGCCAGATCCTGGTCTTCCGTCAGAGTGGCGACGTCAGCATGCATTTTTTCCCGCTCTGCATTGGACATTCCGAACTCATTTCGGCCCAGGAACTCCCACATCATTTCAATCTTTCTGCGGTCCTGTTCATCCGGGTTGGCATTCTCGATAAACTTGAGATTCGCATTCATGAAATCGGATGCATCCTGTTGACTCAGTTGCTCGGACTGGATTCCCTGATGGACCCTGAACGTCATGCGGGCAACTTCCCAGCCTCCCCATTGGGTAAACACATACAGTGCGAGACCAGCCGCGGCACCGAACGAGGTAATGTAGGCGAGGAACGGTTTCTTTTCGTCCTTCCAGTACTTGACTCCGAAGAACAACGCGCTGAACGGGGACAGCAGCGAGACGGCGATTCCCCATAAAAAGCTTTTTTTGAAGGCGCGGTAGGTGAGCCAGATTAATGCAGCAATGGCGATCAGGCCGAGAACCTGGAATGCGAGAAGTAGTGTATTCATGTATTGATCCGATTTGATACCGCAAGCTGTAGCTATAGACAGGTATCATATCGGCCCGCAGCGTTGATCCTTGAACCTGGAAAACGCGACGTCTGTCATGACCGGGGGATTCAGTAATGTGGCGGCATATTGTCTTCCGTTGCCGTGATATCTGCCGGCGCCAGGCCTTGAACCAGTATCTCGAGTTTGCGGATGAGCTCGCCCTGGTGCTTGATCAGCTGTTCCTGTTCAAGCAGCGTCCGGGTCAACTCGTCGAGCGCAGCCTCCTGGTGCATCAGCCGGGTTTCCAGCATCTCGATGCGTGGTGTCAGTTCGTTTTCAGTCGTGGACATGTCAGCAGGTTTCCGTATCAGGGCAGGGGTCAATTTTCTCAGAAACCGGCACTCAATTGCACGGCACTCCATGACTGGATATTCACCCGCGCTGTTCGTGGGGAATATGGTGTACTCGGATCAGCAGAGCCATTAGTATGGCCCGACCTGAAATGGCACTTACTAAAGCTTCCCCGCGAGGCGCGGGTCCTACAGGGAATCCCGATCCAAAGCCAGGTAGGACCGGCCCCCCGGCCGGGAATGGTGAGTATTCCTGACCTTTTGGGCTTAGGTTAAGCACCATTTTGGCCCGACCCGACTACGCGTTATCTGGAGAGAGACATGAGTGATGCACTGAGTTACCTGATTGCCGCGCGGCCGGATGCGATCGGTCCTTATTTCAAGTTTCTGAAAGAGGCAGGCAAGAACCTGGATACGCGCACCCGCGACCTGATCTCGGTGATTACCAAGGTGGATGCGCAGACCGAGGGCGGCTTTCGCCAGTACCTGAGCCGGGCATTGCGCAACGGGGCGAGTCCGAATGAGGTAATCGATGCATTGCTGATGGCATTCCCGACACTGGGGCTGGCAAAGATTATCTGGGCCGTGGATATCCTGCTGGACATGGACATTCCCGAGTTTCGTCCCGAAAACCTGTTTGCCGAGTCGGCCTGGCACAGTGTGTGTTCAATGGATGAACTTGCTTCCGGCGAGATTACCTACCGGGACTGTGACGGCCGCAGCCTGTTTGTCTACCGTGACGGAGAAACCCTGCGTGTCTATGACAGCCGCTGTCCGCACCAGGTGACCAATATCCCGCACCTGGCACTGGAAGGGACACGTCTTACCTGTCCGAAGCACAAGTGGGCGTTTGATGTAGCAAGCGGTGAGTGTGTAGAAATCGGCAACCGGCCGCTGAACGAATTCAGGCACAAGATCGAGGACAACCGGCTGCTGGCTTACTGGTAGCGGTCCCCGGGTTCAGGGATGCAGGGTGACAGCAATCGCCCCCGATCCCTGGCGGGCCTTTTCCAGTGCCGCTTCCACCGACGCATCCCGTGCCAGCACCACCCCCATGCGCCGGTAACCGCTGACCTCGGGCTTGCCGAACAGGCGCAACTGGGTATCGGGTGCCGCCAGCACGTCGTCCAGTGCGCCATAATTGATTTGACTGGATTCCCCTTCCGCGAGGATGACGCTGGATGCCGAGGGACCATGCAGGTGGATATTCGGAATCGGTAGCTCCAGGATGGCGCGGGCATGCAGGGCGAACTGTGACAGGTCCTGCGAAATCATGGTGACCATGCCGGTGTCATGGGGCCGCGGTGAGACCTCGCTGAAAATCACCGCAGTGTCCTTGATAAACAGTTCCACGCCGAAGATGCCACGGCCACCCAGTGCACCGGTAATCTTCTCTGCGATGTCCCGGGCACTGGCGAGCGCCGCTGCACTCATGGCTTGCGGCTGCCAGGATTGCTGGTAGTCGCCACCGATCTGGATATGCCCGATCGGTTCGCAGAAACTGGTGACATTGCCATGGCGCACGGTCAGCAGGGTGATCTCGTAGTCAAAATCCACGACCAATGCCAGCAGCACTACGCCCGACAGAGCAAGTACCCGCATCCGCGTCCATCGAATACCCGAAACCTGCCCTTTCAAATCCGGCCTGTTCTTCAACAGCAGAGGCTCATTATCCTCT
>JAUVNM010000271.1 GCA_030599705.1 Gammaproteobacteria bacterium | reverse complement strand
GGCCCCAGTCAGCCGCGCATGCTCGGTGTGCAGGGCAAGCCCGAGTCCATCGACGGCAAGTCGCTGGAACCCATGGTCAGTTATCACCTCCAGGCCATGTCCATCGGTTTCCTGGTCGATGAGGAAACCCCGATGATCTGGCGCGGTCCCATGGTGACCCAGGCCCTGCAACAGTTGCTGGGCGATACCAACTGGAAGGACCTCGATTACCTGGTGGTGGATATGCCGCCGGGCACCGGCGATACCCAGCTGACACTGGCACAGCAGGTGCCGGTCAGTGGTGCGGTAATCGTGACCACACCGCAGGACATTGCCCTGCTGGACGCGCGCAAGGGATTCAAGATGTTCGAGAAGGTCGAGGTCCCGGTGCTGGGTATCGTGGAAAACATGAGTATTTACGTCTGCAGTGAATGCGGCCACGAGGAGCACATCTTTGGCGAAGGCGGCGGCCAGCGCATGTCCGAGGAATACAACGTCGATTTTCTCGGTGGTATCCCGCTGGACAAGCGCATTCGCGAGGAGACCGATTCCGGCAAGCCGACTGTGGTGGCCGAACCGGACAGTCGCATCTCGCAAATCTACAAAGAGATTGCGCGGCGCACGGCGGCGAAGCTGTCATTGAAAACAAAAGATTATGCGGCCAGGTTTCCGCAGATTGTTATTCAGAATGACTGATGCCTGCAGATCTGATGCCAGGCTTGTAGGAGCGAGCTTGCTCGCGAACAGTTCGCCGGCATGCCCCAGGGCAGCCTCTCGGCGCAAGCGCCTCACCTTCAGCCGGCTCCTACCCATCCATAAGGTTTCATAGTTGTCCATTAAATCCGACAAGTGGATCCGCCGCATGGCGCGTGAGCACGGCATGATCGAGCCGTTCGAGGCCGGGCAGGTCCGCGAAAACGGGGCCGGGCGCATCGTCTCCTACGGGACCTCGAGCTACGGCTATGACATCCGCTGTTCGGATGAATTCAAGATTTTCACCAATATCAACTCCGCGATCGTCGATCCCAAGAACTTCGATGCCAACAGCTTCGTGGATGTGAAGGGTGATGTTTGCATTATCCCGCCGAACTCCTTTGCACTGGCGCGCACCGTCGAGTATTTCCGGATTCCGCGCAACGTGCTGACCATCTGCCTCGGCAAGTCAACCTATGCGCGCTGCGGCATTATCGTGAATGTCACCCCGTTCGAACCGGAGTGGGAAGGACACGTGACCCTGGAATTTTCCAACACCACCCCGTTGCCGGCCAAGATCTACGCCAATGAAGGTGTGGCGCAGGTACTGTTCCTGGAGTCCGACGAGGTTTGCGAGACCTCCTACAAGGACCGGGGCGGCAAATACCAGGGACAACGGGGTGTAACGCTTCCGAAGACCTGAACTCCGGGGTTACTTGCCCGGCTGGCTGGCTGGCTTGCACATGCCGGCATATTCCTTGTTGTTGTTTCCCATGCGCATCACACCCGTATAGCGATTGATGATGGCGAGGTTGTTTTTATCCGTGCCGGGGCTCCACACGACCTCCTTGTCCGTGATCATGGCCGGCGAGTCATTGGCCGTTTCCCGGGTATAGTTGATGTTGATTTCGAGAGTCCCGTGTTCGAATGTGCAGTGCAGCTTGACAGTTTCATCTGCAAGGGCATCCTGGACGGATAGCATCATGGCGAATACGATGACAGCGGCTTTCATAACAATGGCTTTCATAACAATACAGTGTAGTGTGCAACCGCTATTTTACACGCAATGAATCACTGGCACTTTCAAGTACGCTGTAATATCTGGCGCCATCCGCCTCGATACGCATGATCTGTACCGGCAGGTAGCCGAGTTCCGGCGCCAGCCAGAGATAGGTTTTCCGGCTGCCGTGTTCCGGCGTCTTCTCCACCTTTATCGTTTCGAAGTTTCCGGCGGGCACATCCAGGGTCTCGCGGGTACGAATGTGAATACGGAAATCCTTTAGTTTGCCGCCGTCAGCCACCCTGAAATGCTGGTCCTGTACGCGGTCCTGCAGGTTGCTCATCATGGCGAGCTGCACCACCAGCTTGTCGAGCGCACCCTGCGGTACAGCCATCTCCCAGGATTGGCCATTGACCGTGTTTTCAACCCGCCCGGTTGTCCAGTCGAAGCGGACCTCGGCCTGCTTGTCGCCGTTTCCGCCGCTGCGCTCAAAACGGTAGTGATCGGGCTGGATGCCGCTTGCATCCATACGGCCGCGGCTGGCTTCTTCGACACGGTCATCCCGGAACCAGGCAATAAATCCGGCTACCTCGGTAACAGACTCGTAGACGTAGTTGCCGGCCGGGTCCACCTGGAAGCGCAGGCGGATGTGGCCTACATCGAAAACGGCGCGCTCGATTGAGTAGCGCGCCTCGAAGGAGGGGATGAGCGGGCTTGCCTGTATGGCGCTGCTGTAAAGCAGGAACACCACTCCGGGCAGCCAGCCGCTGCGGCCACGGGTCACGTGCCAGTCACCACGGCGGTACCAAGTAGTGGTACGGTTTCGAGTGGTACTCCATCAAGGATCACCCTGTCCTCATTATCCAGTGCAATGCGGCCTTCGGCCACCTGGCGGATTGCTTCCCGGTAGAGCCGGTGTTCCTGCCGCAGTACCCGCGCGGCGAGTGTCCCGGCCGTGTCGTCCTTGCGGACCGCCACGCGCGCCTGCAGGTATGCCGGTCCACCATCGGTCTCCGCTGTGACAAAGTGCACCGTTGCCCCGGTTACCTCGCGGCCGGCATCGATGACGCGCTGGTGGGTATTCAGTCCGGGGAAGTCGGGCAACAGCGACGGGTGGATGTTGATCAAGCGCCCGCGGTATTGCTCCACGAATCCCGGTGTCAGGAGTCGCATGAATCCGGCGAGTACCACGAGCCCCGGATTATAGGTGTCGATGGTGGTCTGCAGGGCCGCATCGAAGCTGGCACGGTCAGCCTGGCAGGCATGGTCGATCACCACGGTCTCGATCCCGGCGCGCCGCGCAATCGCGATACCGGCGGCATCCGGACGGTTGCTGATCACGGCGCGAATGTCGACCGGCAGTTCACCGCGTCGGGTGGCTTCGATAATTGCCTCGAGGTTGCTGCCACGACCCGAGATCAGAATAACTATGCCCGGTGGTTTCGTCGTCACTAGTGAATCTCGACTGTAGCAGGCCCATCATGTTTTTCGATGTGTCCGATGACGCTGGCGTTTTCGCCAGCCGCATTCAACAATTCAATGGTTTTATCGGCATCATTGGCGGCCACTGCCAGAACCAGGCCGATGCCACAGTTAAAGGTACGGTACATCTCTGCTTGTTCAACGCGGCCTTGCTCCTGCAACCAATGGAATATCGGTTGCACCTTCCAGCTGGTGCTATCAAGTACGGCGCAAGTATTGGCAGACATTACGCGGGGCAAGTTGCCCGGC
>JAUVNM010000188.1 GCA_030599705.1 Gammaproteobacteria bacterium | reverse complement strand
GGCTGGGTTGACATTGATTCGCTCATCGCAGGGTTCACCAGCGTTCACTATTGCCGTGGGAATAATTATACAACTTCATGATTTATAAAGTAATGGTATAGGACGCGGGGTTTATCCCGGGGGCTGGCCCGTAGTTCCCACTGTGGGCCAGGGAACGGGTTTCCCGTGCCTTGCCGGTCGTGGCCAGCGGGGCAGGGGTATCAGGCGTCTGCTTGCTGTCGCAAAACCCGTTCCAGGCAGGCCGTGGCCTCAGAGTCCCCCTGATCCGCCGCCTGCCGGAACCATCTGGCGGCTTCCTGGTGGTCCCGCGGGACGCCATGCCCCTGGTAGTACATCATGCCAAGATTGGTCTGGGCATCGACAAAGCCCTGTTCCGCCGCCCTGCGGTACCAGTCCGCGGCGCAGGCGAGATCCCGGTTGACGCCGGCACCCTCGTCATACATGACCCCGAGATTGTACTGTGCCTCGACATCACCGAGTTCGGCCAGCGGCAGCCACTCCGCGTAGGCTGCCTCAAAATCGCCTTTCAGGTAGGATTGATAGCCGCCGCCGAGGATGGTCCATGTGGGCATGCCGGCCATCAGCAGCGGTTCCGGGGATTGGTCAGGTGAATCATCGTGCTCATTCTAATAAATTTATTATCATCCTGTATAGCCATTAACCATCAGGCTTCATAAAATGAAGACAGGGCGGCAAACCTGCGCCGGACAGGTACCCGTTTAGGTGTGATAATGCAGATACTGGATCAATTCTCATTCATAACCCCATGAAAAAGGCCTGACTGCATGTACCGGGTATCAAAATCAGTTTCGTTCTGTTACGGCCACCGCCTGATCAATTACCCGGGCAAGTGCCGGCATTTGCATGGCCATAATGCGCGCGCCGTGATTACCCTGGAAAGTGAGACCCTGGATGAGCGCGGCATGGTGGAGGATTTCACGGACCTGAAACAGCTGGTATGGGGCTGGCTTGACCGGGAAATCGATCATACCCTGTTGTTGCACCGGGATGACCCGATACTGCCGCTCCTGGAAACGGCCGGGGAGCGCGTGAAGGTCGTTGAAAACAATCCGACGGCTGAATGCATTGCGCGTATGATCTTTGACTACGTGGCCGCTGAGGGTTACCCGGTGACCGAGGTCACCGTGTGGGAAACAGACACCAGCCGGGCCACCTGGCGCGCCGGTTGAGCAAGCGGATCGTCAACGGGCAGGCGCCAGCAGACCACAGGGATAGCGGAAAATGTCAGTGTACCGGTACCTTGCAGGTAGTTTCCTGTTACTGATAACCCTCGGGTCAGGGCCTGTTACTGCCGCTGAGCCGGTGTCCGATGAGGATTATTTTACCTTTGATGACCAGCCGCTGGATGAGCCGCTGGAATTCCCTGACTGGTTCAAGCTCAGTTTTCTGGATCTGGGGGAAGATATCCGGGAGGCCGGGGAGGCCGGCAAGAGCGGGCTGGTTGTTTACTATGGGCAGAAATATTGCGCCTACTGCAAGGCCTTCCTGGAAAAGGATCTCGTCCTGGAAGACATCTATGCCTATGCAGTGAAGCATTTCGATTTTGTCGGGATCGATATCCACGGTCATCGCACGGTGACCGACCTGGCGGGTAACGAGTTGATCGAGAGCCAGCTTGCCGTGCGTGAACAGACCAACTTCACTCCCTCGGTAGTTTTCTATGATCGTGACGGCAAGGAGGCCCTGCGGCTGCGCGGTTACTACCCACCGTACCGGTTTCGTGCGGCGCTGGAATATGTGGCGGACGGGCACTACCGGAACGAGCGCTTCAGGGACTACCTGGCGCGTGCCGATGTGCCGCTGGTCTTCGAGCCCGGTGATTTGATTGAGGAGGACTTCTTTACACCGGGACCCTATATGCTGGACCGCAGCCGGATGCCGGGGGAGCGGCTGCTGGCAGTGTTCTTCGAGCAGGGGGACTGCCATGCCTGTGATGTGCTGCACAGCGGTCCGTTGAGCGATCCGGAGATCCGGGAGCGTATCGTGCAGCTCGAGAATGTGCAGCTGTCTTTCTGGGCGGATACCCCGGTGATCACGCCGGCGGGTATGCGTACCACGTCACGGGCGTGGGCGGAACAGCTGGGGCTTTTCTATACTCCAACGCTGATTGTTTTCGACCAGGATGGTCGGGAAATTATCCGCGTAGATTCCGTCGTGCAGTTTTACCGGCTGCGAAATATCCTGGACTATGTGCTGAGCGGTGAATACCGTGAGTATCCCACCTTCCAGCGCTGGCGCGAGTCACGCCGTCCCCGGCGCTACAAGCGCTGACACCGGACAGGGTCAGGCGACAGCCCGTTCAGTTGTCCCGGTAACGCCCGAAAATCAGGGTGGCGTTGGTGCCGCCAAAACCGAAGCTGTTGGACATAATGGTATTAAGCCCGGCATTTTCCGCGTACTCGCGCACAATCGGGAAACCGGCCCCGGCCGGGTCCGGCTCGTTGATGTTTGCGGAAGCACTGATGAAATCTTCCTGCATCATCAGCAGGGAATAAATTGCCTCGTGGACACCGGCGGCGCCGAGTGAATGGCCTGACAGTGACTTGGTCGAGCTGATCCGGGGAATGCTTTCACCAAACACGGTGCGGATGGCCTCAAGCTCGCGCATGTCGCCGACCGGGGTGCTGGTGCCATGGGCATTGATGTAGTCGATCGGCTGGTCAATGGTTTCCATCGCCTGCTGCATGCAGCGCGCGGCGCCTTCACCCGAGGGCTGCACCATGTCGTAGCCATCCGAAGTGGCGCCGTAGCCAACGACTTCCGCGTAGATTTTCGCACCGCGTGCCCGGGCATGTTCCAGTTCTTCCAGTACCACCATGCCGCCACCGCCGGCGATAACAAAGCCGTCACGAGTTACGTCATAGGGACGTGAGGCCGTTTCAGGTGTGTCGTTGTATTTCGATGACAGTGCGCCCATGGCATCAAACATCAGGGTCAGTGTCCAGTGAAGTTCCTCGCCACCCCCGGCAAACACAATATCCTGTTTGCCAAACTGGATCAGTTCACAGCCGTTACCGATACAGTGCGCGCTGGTGGAGCAGGCAGAACTGATCGAGTAATTCACGCCATGAATCCTGAACGGCGTGGCCAGGCAGGCTGAATTGGTGCTCGACATGGTGCGCGGCACCATGTATGGCCCGACACGCCGGATGCCTTTTTCCCTGAGCAGGTCGATCGCCAGCGCAACATTCTCGGTGGACGCGCCGCCGGATCCCGCAATCAGGCCCGTGCGGTTATTCGATACCTGGTCTTCAGCAAGCCCGGAGTCAGTTACGGCTTCCTGCATGGCGATATAGTTGTAGGCGGCACTGTTGCCCATGAACCGGCGCAGCTTGCGGTCTATCAATTCCTCGATACCGATATTGATGGTGCCGGCGATATGGCTGCGGAAACCAAGTTCCTCGTACTCCTTGACGAATTCAATGCCTGACTTGCCCGTGCGCAACGAGCTGGCAACTTCCTGCACGTTATTACCAATACTGGAAACGATGCCCAGCCCGGTTACGACGACACGACGCATACCCTGATTCCTAGAAATTATCGGTAGTGGTGAAAAGGCCAACCCGCAGGCCGGTTGCCCGGTAGATATCACGTCCGTCAACAGCAACAGTCCCGTCGGCAATGCCCATATTGAGGTTTCTCTGGATGACCCGTTTCATATCTATCCGGTAGGTCAAAACGTGATTCTTCGGTGTTACCTGGCCGCTGAATTTTACATCGCCGGCTCCCAGGGCGCGCCCGCGGCCGGGGCCACCGTTCCAGCCCAGGAAGAAACCGACAAGTTGCCACATGGCATCCAGTCCCAGGCAGCCCGGCATGACAGGATCACCTTCGAAATGACATTCAAAGAACCAGAGGTCCGGCTTGATATCGAGTTCGGCGATAATTTCACCCTTGCCGTATGCGCCGCCATCGTCGCTGATACGGATAACCCGGTCGAACATCAGCATGGGAGGTAACGGCAATTGTGCATTGCCCGGGCCAAACAGGTTGCCGCGTCCGCATTCGAGCAGTTCTTCATAGCGGTAGCTGCTTTTGCGTGCGGATGGCGTACCGGATTCTGCCTGCGGTGACTGGGTCATTGTCTGGTGATTTCGCTGTGATTGGTGGCGGCTATTCTAGTCTACTTTACCCTGCATATGTAGCTGTAATGCGGGTTAGTCACGGAAATTGATGTATTGCAATGGCAGGCCGGTACCGGACTCCTTCAGCAAGCTGATGGTTTCCTGCAGATCATCACGTTTTTTCCCGCTTACCCTGACCTTGTCACCCTGGATGCTGGCTTGAACATTCAGTTTGGCTCCCTTGATCAGCTTGACCAGCCTTTTTGCAGAGTCCTGGTCAATACCCTGGCGGATAGTCACGGCCAGGGTCGCCTTGTTGAGGCTGGTTTCCACTTCACCTTCAGACAGGGCGGCTATTTCGATGCCGCGTTTGGCAATTTTCTTGTGGAGGATATCCAGCATTTGTCTGATCTGGAAATCATTCTCACTTTCCAGGACAAGACCGGTATCGGTCTGCCTGACACTGGCGTTGATTCCCTTGAAGTCAAACCGGTTGGCTGTTTCGCGGTTGGTCTGGT
>JAUVNM010000293.1 GCA_030599705.1 Gammaproteobacteria bacterium | reverse complement strand
ATGTCTGTATCAGCTCCGTGGCCGCTTACTGACCTGTCCCCTTCTTCAAGTGAACATACCACTTCACCTAGGGCGTCTGTGCCGCCTGTTATGGCCTTGACTTCATATTTGAGGAGTTTGCTTTTAGTTTCAGTAATTGATGTGATCGCCCTGAAAATTGCGTCAATGGGGCCGTCACCGTGCTCTGTCTTTTCAATCATCTCCTCGCCGACCTTGATTTTGAGAACCGCTGCCGGCTCACGCTTCGAACTCAACCAGGGCACCCACCATGACCATATCCTGTGCGTGACATGCGGCCGGGTTGACGAATTTGTCGATGAAACCATCGAGGCGCGGCAACAGGACATTGCCGCCGGGCTGGGCTACGAGATGACCGACCACTGCCTGTACATGTACGGGGTCTGTGCGGACTGCAAGGGCAAGTAGGGCCGAATTCATTCGGCCAATCATGACTGGTCGAATGAATTCGACCCTACTGCTACCCTGGCCACCCGCTGACCCTGCACCAGCATCTCGCGTGCATGCTCGCGTGTCTGCCGGGTGATCCTGACGCCGCCGAGCATGCGCGCCAGCTCATCGATGCGTTCTGCTTCATCCAGCGGGCGCACCCGGGTCCGGGTGGTGTCATCTCCGGTCAGTTTGCTGACCTGCAGTTGCCGGTTGGCCAGTGCGGCCACCTGGGGCAGGTGGGTCACGCAAAACACCTGGCGGTCCTCACCCAGTGCACGCAGCTTCTGGCCAACGATCTCGGCAACACCGCCACCGATACCGGTGTCGATTTCGTCAAAGATCAGGGTCGGGATATGTTCGCCCTTCAGGCAGATCACCTGGATTGCCAGGCTGATGCGCGACAGTTCACCACCGGATGCGACTTTCGCCAGCGGTCCGGGTGGCTGGCCCGGGTTGGCGCTGGTCATGAATTCGATGTGGTCCATTCCCTGCGGCGAGAACGACCGGTCCGCGTCATGATGTATCACGACTTCAAAAACACCCCCGGGCATGCCGAGCTGCTGCATGTCCGCACTCACCTGTTTCCCGAATTTGCGTGCCGCCTTTACCCGGCTGGCGGATAATTGCTGCGCGGCTGCCCGGTAGTCGTTTGCCTGTGCCTCGAGCCGCGACTGCAGCTCGGCAAGATCGCGGCCGGCATGTTCCAGGGAATCCAGCTCGCTGCGCAGTTGCTCATGGAGATCCGGAAGCTCATCCGGCTTGCAATGGTGCTTGCGGGCAAGATCGTGCAGCACACCCATGCGTTCTTCGAGTTGCCGCAACCGGCCGGGATCGATTTCCAGTCCTTCGGCATAGCCACGCAACCCGTCCGCGCATTCCTGTACCAGCACCATGATTTCATTGAGCAGGCCGGTCGTGGTTTCAAGACGCTGGTCCAGCCGTGCCAGTTCTTCCAGTTCACCGAGGGTATGGCTGACCAGCTGGAAGGCCGAGGTACCGGTCTCCGCATTCAGTCGCTCCAGTCCCTGCTGGCATGCCGCCTGCAACTGTTCGGCATTGGCCAGCCGGTCGTGATCGTGGCCGAGACTTTCGACTTCTGCCCGCTCCAGTCCCAGCGCGTCCAGTTCCTGCACCTGGTAACGCAGCAGGTCGATGCGCGCATCGCGGTCCTCCCCGCTGTGCAGTGCCTGTTCCAGTGCGTCCCGGGTTGTTGCCCATTCCCGGTACCGGGCGGCGCTGCCGGTCAGCAGGGCCGCGTGCCCGGCATAGGCATCCAGCAGCTGGCGCTGGACCGCCGCATGCAGCAGGGACTGGTGCTCGTGCTGCCCGTGGATGTCCACCAGCCGTTCACCGAGCTCGCGCAGCGACTGCATCGGTACCGGCTGGTTGTTGATAAAGCCCCGGGAGCGGCCGGCACGGTTGATAATGCGGCGCAGCTGGCATTCGCCGTCTGCGTCCAGTTCGTGGTCCTGCAGCCAGTCCGTGGCAGCGGCGTGGTGACGGAGTTCGAAGCCGACGGAAATCTCGGCGCGCTCGCTGCCATGGCGGATGACGCTGTTGTCGGCCCGGTCACCCAGTACCAGGCCCAGGGCATCGATCAGGATGGACTTGCCGGCGCCGGTTTCACCGGTGAGTCCGGTCATTCCGGGGCCGAATTCAACCTCCACCGCGTCGGCGATGGCGAAATTGCGAATGTTGATGTGGGTGAGCATATGGCGGGATTGAGGCCGAATAAATTCGGCCCTACAGAGAACGGTATTGTAGGGCGGAATTTATTCCGCCAGATAACTGATTAATCATCAGGGCTGTTCACTCCAGCGCAGTTTCTTGCGCAGGACATCGAAGTAGTCGTGTCCCGGCGGGTGGATCAGCCGCAGGCTGTGGTTGTGCTTGCGCACGGTTACCCGGTCACCGGGGTCCAGTGTCAGGGTAACCTGGCCATCGCAGGTGATCTGTGCCTGCAAGGCACCCTCGTGGATAACCACTTCGATGATGGCATTGTCGTGGATCACGATCGGGCGGTTACTCAGGGTGTGCGGGCAGATCGGTACCAGGGTGATTGCGGCCAGGCCCGGATGCAGGATCGGGCCACCGCCGGACAGGGCATAGGCGGTGGATCCCGTGGGGGTCGCGATAATCAAACCATCGGAGCGATTGGAGTTGAGGAAATGCCCGTCGATCCAGGTATCCAGCTCGATCATGCGGGCGATATCTTTCTTGTGGATGGTGACATCGTTGAGCGCCGAACTGTCATCGATGGCCGCGCCATCCCGGGTCACGCTGGCGTGCAGCAGCGTGCGTTCCTCTTCCAGGTAGTCGCCGCTGAATATCTGTCCGAGTTGCCGGGTCATTTCCTCCGGCGAGACATCCACCAGGAACCCGAGCCGGCCGAGATTGACACCGAGTACGGCGACCCCGGGCTCGGCGAGACTGCGGGCCGCATTCAGCAGGGTCCCGTCCCCGCCGACGACAATGGCCAGGTCGCACTTCATGGCCAGCAGGTCGCGGTCCACAATGCTCCCGGAGCTGTCGGGCGCCATGTCGGCGATGCCCTCATCGAGCATGATCTTCGCCTTGTGACGCTCCAGGAAGTCAATCAGGGCGCGCACCGTCACGGCCACGTTTTGGTCGCCGGTCTTGCCGATCAGCCCGACGCGTTTGAAGGCGGATTTCATGGATGGCCTGTGCGGTTCATTTGCAAGGGAAACTACCATGACTCCCCGGGCAGGCCAAATTCCGGTATTGCCGGAGTTTTTCCCGGCCGTGGTAGTTGCGCGCGGCGCAT
>JAUVNM010000200.1 GCA_030599705.1 Gammaproteobacteria bacterium | reverse complement strand
TGCCCCAGGGCAGCCTCTGGCCCAGGCCACCCTCTCGCAAGCTCACCTTGTCGGCGCAAGCGCCTCACCTTCAGCCCGCTCCTACGACCTGATACCCCGTCCGCTTGCGGCGAGGTAGTTTATTGATTACCCTGGATGCACCGTAATGGTGCATAATGCTCCGGTATGCTTGTCTCAGTCCCGTGGGCAGCCCCGAGCTTCTTTGGTAACTAATTGTTTATATAAGTATTTTTTGTTATACGCTGCATGTTAACGGGAATGCGGGTTGTGGTTTGGTTCTTGCAATAAAACACCTTATGGCTCACATGGCGCAGTTACCCGAGATTCACAGCGAAAGCTTGCTGGATTATCTCAGCACCTCGGTGCTGGTGTTCGACCGCGATTTTCGACTGCGTTATATCAACCCGGCCGGTGAAGTCATGTTCGCACAAAGCCACCGGCACGCACACGGCAAGGCCATCAACGAGCTGTTTGCCAATCCCGGGCAGCTGACCACAGAACTGGGCAGTGTGCTGGCGTCCGGTCAGGTTGTCAGCCAGCACGGTTGCCGACTTGAATTAACCAATGGTCTGGCCGTGGTCGTCAATTGCACCCATACACCGGTCAGCCTGTCCGGCGGCCTGAGCGGCATCATGCTGGAAATGCAGAAAGTGGATCATCAGCTGCGTGTTGAACAGGAAGAACAGCTAATCGCCCAGCAGGAAGCCACCCATTCCCTGTTGCGCGGGCTCGCCCATGAAATAAAAAATCCACTGGGCGGATTGCGCGGCGCAGCACAATTGCTCGAAAAGGAAATCCCTGACAGTGAGCTCAGGGAATATACCCGGATTATTATCGGCGAGGCCGACCGCCTGCAAAACCTGATGGACCGCATGCTGGGTCCGAATGACGTACCGAACATACAGGCCGTCAATATTCATCAGATCCTGGAACGGGTGCGGGAGCTGGTGCTGGTAGAGGCCGATTCCGGCCTGCGGATTAACCAGGACTATGATCCCAGCCTGCCAGACCTGATGGCCGACCCGGACCTGCTGGTACAGGCGGTACTCAATATCGTCCGCAACGCGGCGCAGGCGCTGGAAGGCAGGGGGAAAATCATTCTGCGGACGCGCGTGCAGCGCCAGTTCAATATCGGTAACCGGCAGCATCGACTGGTGGCTTGCATTGAAGTCATCGATAACGGGCCGGGGATCGACGCGGCCCTGCAGGCAAAGATTTTCTATCCAATGGTGACCAGCCGCAGCGACGGTACCGGACTCGGGCTTTCCATTGCCCAGTCGTTAATAAACCGTCATCACGGTTTGATTGAATGCAACAGCAAGCCGGGAGAAACCGTATTCACGATACTGCTCCCGCTGGAAAACGGAACATGACAGGGAAACAGCAAGTCTGGGTAATTGACGATGACAGCTCCATCCGCTGGGTGCTGGAGAAGGCCTTGCAGAAGGCGGGGATGACCGTCGTCAGCTTTAAGTCGGGCAGCAGCGCGCTGGAGGCGCTGGCACAGGAAGAACCGGCCGTGATTGTTTCAGATATCCGCATGCCGGGCATTGACGGCCTGGAATTGCTCGAACGGATCAACAGCACCTGCCCCGGTTTGCCGGTCATCATCATGACGGCACATTCCGATCTGGACAGCGCGGTCTCTGCCTACAAGGGGGGCGCATTCGAGTACCTGCCGAAACCGTTTGATGTCGATGAGGCGGCTGCACTGGTGCAGCGCGCACTGGATGTGCGCAACCAGCAGCAGGAACATGACATCACCGCGGATAAACCCGGGGCGCCCGAAATTATCGGCAAGGCACCGGCCATGCAGGAAGTGTTTCGGGCCATTGGCCGGTTGTCACATTCCAATGCCACGGTGTTGATCAACGGCGAGTCCGGTACCGGCAAGGAACTGGTGGCGCTGGCGCTGCACCGCCACAGCTCACGTGCCGACAAGCCATTCGTGGCGCTCAACATGGCGGCCATTCCGCGTGATTTGCTGGAATCGGAGCTGTTCGGGCACGAGCGTGGCGCCTTTACCGGCGCGCAAAGCCGGCGTACCGGTCGATTCGAGCAGGCCAATGGCGGTACGCTGATGCTCGATGAGATCGGTGATATGCCGGCGGAACTGCAAACCCGCCTGCTGCGGGTACTGGCCGACGGTGAATTCTACCCGGTCGGTGCACACACCCCGAAGCAGGTGGACGTGCGCATTATCGCGGCCACGCACCAGGACCTTGAGCAGTGTGTCCGGGACGGCGATTTTCGCGAAGATCTGTTTCACCGTCTGAATGTCATTCGCATACATATTCCAAGTCTGCGCGAGCGTCGCGAGGATATCCCGGTCCTGATGCAGCACTTTCTCGGCAGGGCCGCGCGGGAACTCGAGGTTGAGGTGAAGCAGCTGGGCCAGGACGTTGAGCAAATGCTCATGCAGATGGCCTGGCCCGGTAATGTGCGCCAGCTGGAGAACCTGTGTCGCTGGTTGACGGTAATGGCGCCTGGGCAGGAAATTCGTCCGGGGGATTTACCCGAAGAGCTGGCAACTGAATCAGCTGATCTCAACGCAACTGGGGGCGACTGGCAGACCCTGTTGCACCGGTGGGTTCAGCAGCAGCTTGCTGCCGGACGCGAACAGATACTGGAGGAAGCCACGCCGGCCTTCGAGCGCATTATGATCGAAACTGCATTACAGCATACCGGTGGCAAGCGCCAGGAAGCGGCGCGCCTGCTTGGCTGGGGCCGCAATACCCTGACACGCAAGCTAAAGGAACTGGAGTTGAACGGCAATCACTAGCCCGCGAAGCAAGGGCTGTTGCTGTCCCCGTGCAAGACCAGGCTGCCGGTCAGTGCACTGACGTTGGGGAGGGAGTGCTTGTCGAGGTAATCGACAATGCCGCGGTTGATGACCGGGCAGACCAGTGGATCATAGAACAGTGCGGTACCGACACCGACAGTTGCCGCACCGGCAACCAGAAACTCGATGGCATCGTCCGGTGTGGTGACCCCGCCCTGGCCGATGATCGGGATGCCGTGTGGCTGGCACACCTGGTAGACCTGGTGCACCTTGAGCAGGGCAATCGGCTTGATCGCCGGTCCCGACAGGCCACCCTGGTTGTTGCCGATGATCGGCTGGCGGGTTTTGATATCGATGGCCATGCCCATCAGGGTATTGATGACGGCAAAGGCGTCGGTACCGGCCTCGATGCAGCGCCGGGCATTTTCGGCGATGTCGGTCTGGTTGGGCGACAGCTTGGTAATCAGCGGCTTCCTGGTAACCGCCCGGCAGGCCGCGACCACCCGGGCCGACATGTCCGGGTCATTGCCGAAAGCGACGCCGCCTTCCCTGACGTTCGGGCAGGAAATATTGATCTCGATGGCATCGATCGGCGAGTCATCGAAGCACCGGGTGACCTCGGCGTATTCCTCCACGGTCGAGCCGGAGACATTGGCGATAAAGCGGGTTTCGGTAAAATCCAGCGCCGGGAGAATTTCGTTGACGACCTTCTCGACCCCGGGATTCTGCAGGCCAATGGCATTGAGCATGCCCTGCGCGGTCTCGGCGACACGGTGCGGTGCGTTGCCGAGCCGCGGCTCCAGCGTGGTGCCCTTCAGGCAGACGGCGCCCGCATCGCGGTTGGAAAAACCGCTGACGCGCGTATATTCTTCGCCGAAACCGACGCAGCCGGACAGCAACACCAGTGGTGTGGCGAGATCAAGCCCGCAGAATTCAACGCGCAGTTTTTGCCGTTCGCTGTCAGCCAGTGCGTTCACGAGTCATTTTCCACAGGTGCCTGAATGTTTCATGTCGTGCTGTTTCAACCGGAGATACCGCCCAATACCGGTAACATAATACGCCTTTGTGCCAACACCGGCAGCGCCCTGCACCTGGTCCGGCCGCTGGGATTCGATCTTGATGATCGCAAGCTGCGTCGTGCCGGCCTGGATTACCGTGAATGGGCCCGTGTGCAGGTGCATGATTCTCTCGCGGCCTTCCATACTGAAATACAACCGCGACATACCTGGGCATTGTCAACGCGCGGTACGCAGACCTGCGCGGATATCCGTTTTACACCGGGTGATGCCTTGCTGTTCGGGCCGGAAACCCGCGGCCTGCCGGATGCTGTCCTGGATGCACTGGGCAGAGACGCCGTGCTGCGTCTGCCCATGATGGACCACAGCCGCAGCCTGAACCTGTCGAACACCGTCGCCGTGGTGGTGTACGAGGCCTGGAGGCAGCAGGGCTTTGATGGCGCCTGCTGATACTTCTGATCGAGGTGGTTGCACTTGTCGAGCGTGAATCCGCCGCCCCCGGTAGGCCCCCTTGTCAGGGATCGCTGCAAGTCCCTCCCTGGACGCTCAACGGCTTCATCCCTGAAGCCGATGTCCCTGACAAGAGAACTGCCGGGACACCGGATTGCCGGACGCAAAAATCTGGACTCTTCAGGGAAATTTGTGGGTGAATATGACCTGGATT
>JAUVNM010000058.1 GCA_030599705.1 Gammaproteobacteria bacterium | reverse complement strand
TTGAACAGCTGTGAGAGCAGGCTTCTGGTGACCTCGTACCAGTTGACCGGGGACAGCAGGTAGGCCAACTGGGCGGGGACCGCCTGCAGCATCTGGAGATTCGGTGGCGGTACGCTGCGTACCCAGAGCAGCCGTTCACCCAGGAATTCATCGTAGACCTCGACCTGTTGGAGCAGGTTGCGATAGGCGTAATCGAGTTCGCTGAGTGCGCGCAGATAGGATTGTGTGTTTGCAGTGGCCTTGGCCAGCAGATCCAGGCGGTTACGTGCCAGGGTTTCCAGCGGCTCCCTGATCTGCAGTATTTCATCTTCAGGCAGGTTCGTCGTGAGGCTGTCAATATATTCGGGAATGTTGCGCAGGCTGCGACGCTCTTCCTCGTACCAGATCAGTTGCAGGCCGACCCCGGCGATTTCGTTTTCCCTGGCGTGCACCTTCTTGCGAAAACTGCGTAACTCCGGCAGGTTATTGCGTTGCTCAAGGAGCACCTGTCCGAGTGCCTGGCTCAGCCCGGCGAGCTCGACTTTTTGCCGGGTACTGCGCAGTGAATCTGCAATCAGCTTGGCATCCCGGTCCGCCAAATTATCTTCGGTCGTTACCTGTTCCAGCCGGGTGGCGAGGTCTGTCAGTTGTTCGCCGAGTTCGGCGTTCCGGTCCGCCAGCTCCTGTATCAGGGCATGCTCCCCCTGGGCTTCAAGCTGCGCCATCTCGGTCTCGGTCTGTGCCTGCTCCGCTTCGGCAACACGCCGGCTGCTTAGCAGGGATCCGAGACTCTGAACGCGCAGACGAATGCGCTTGAGGCTGTTCGCTGACTGGTCGCGCTCGGCCTCCAGCAGTTCAATGCGCATCGGCTGGCTCAGCAACTCCTGGTCGAGTTCCTGAATCTCGGCGCTCAGCGCCATGGCCTCGCTCTGCAGTGCCCAGCGATTTGCCTCTGTGAGTGCAGGCAGCTGGTCGGCGGGTGCAGGCAGTTTCAGCCCGACGGCAATTTCCTCCTGCCGTTGCTTGTTTTCGATGAGCCGCTGCCGGATGGTACCGGGCCGGTCTGCCTCGGCAGCCAGTTGCTCCTCCAGGGCGCTCAGCTTGGCCTCGACGGCAGCCAGGTCGGCTTTCAGCTTCAGTGACTCCTGCTCCACTTCGGCCAGTGGTGTCGTCTCCGAGACGCGGATGGTTACCGGGGACGCGTCTTTGAGGCGTTGTTCGAGCTTCTCGCGTATGGATTTCGCCTGTGCTGCAGCAGACTTGCGGGCCGCGCGATAGATCTCCGCATTGGCATTGCTGGCCGCTGCGCTTTCCTGGAATGACAGCGCGCTGTGGTACAGGCCGGTCAGCCTGGTACGGGTTGCCTCATCCAGATCGGCAGCCGCTTCGGCCTCCTTGATTTTTGCCTTGAGGGTTGCCGGCTTGACCAGCGTGCCTGCCTTTGTTGCACTTGCCGGCGCTGCGGCGCTGCCAACCTGCAAGGGCCCAAGCGCCAGCAGCAGGGCGAGTACACGGATCAGGAATGTTCCGTTGGTGAACAGCGAATCAGACATTTTTTCGGGCAACCCTTCCGTATCAGTGGCCGGATGGCATATCCTACACGCTGTTGGGGACTGCGTTAAGGTCCGTAATCGGTAGGTTGGGCTGAGCCTGCGAAGCCCAACGAATATTTTCATGCTTACCTGTTGGGCTTCACGTTCGTTCAGCCCAACCTGCTTTCCGGGGGGATTTCCCTATGCAACACCGGTGTCAGATTCTTTTCTTGTCCCTGCTACTGACACTGCCGTCCGTGCAGGCAGAAGAGCGTTATCCGCTGGAGTCAATCGATACGTCCAGTCCGCGTGCCACCCTGACCGGCTTCCTTTCCAACGTCGATGCGGTATGGAAGATATACCGGGATGTCTTCTGGTATTCCCCCAGCAGTGAGCTGCATGGCCGCATCTTTACCATGGCTGCTGACGCCCTGCGCACCCTTGACCTGAGTGAAGTCGCCCCCTCGGCACGCATCGAGGTCAGTTACGATGCCGGCACCTATTTATATGAAACCCTGTCGCGTATCGAACTGCCACCCGTTGATGAGATTCCGGACGCGGCTTTCTATGCAGGTGTCGAGGGCCCGGCACACTGGACGGTCCCGCATACCGATATCACCATCAGCCGGGTCACGGAAGGGCCGCGCAAGGGCGAGTTCCTGTTCAATGCAGCGACCGTCGAGCGTTCGGAAGAGTTTTATCTGAAAACCCGGTCGCTGCCGTACACGCGGGAGGTGCCGATACAGAACAGCAACAAGCTGAGACAGGTGTTGCCGGGCTGGTGGATTTCCATGACCACCATCGAACAACTTCCAGGCTGGGCAAAGGTGGTCGTGCTGAATCATGCGATCTGGAAATGGATTGCGGTTGCGCTGTTTCTGGTTGTCGTCGTCTGGCTGGTCGTCATGGTGCACCGCCTGACACGGCGCAACCTGCCGGACGAGCCGGCGCGCAGCTACCTGCGCAGTATCGTGACACCCGTACTGATTCTTGTTGTCAATCCGTTCGCCGCCTACGTCCTGACGCAGCAGATCAACCTGATTGGTGGCGCGACCAAGGCCGTCTTGCTGGTGTCAGGAACCATCGAATACCTGGTGGCTACCTGGGTCGCCTGGCTGGGATCACTGTTGTTTGCGGAGCTGATCATCCTGTCTCCCCGGATTGAGCACGACAGCCTGAATGCGCAATTACTCCGGCTGACCTCGCGCATTATGGGCATTGTCCTCGGAGTGATTATCATTTTCTACGGTGCCAACCAGATCGGCCTGCCCATTGTCGGCGTACTCGCCGGTGTCGGTGTCGGTGGCCTGGCCATCGCCCTGGCCGCCCAGGACTCACTGAAGAACCTGCTCGGCAGCCTGATGATTTTCATGGACCAGCCCTACAAGCCCGGACAACGCATTGTCGTCCAGGGACATGACGGGTTTGTCGAACAGATCGGCCTGCGTTCCACCAAGATCCGCATGCTGACGGGGGCACTGACAGCGATCCCGAATGAGAAGATGGCCAGTATGGACGTGGAAAACATCGGGCGGCGGAAATTCATTCGCCGTCAGACCAGTCTGCGACTTGCCAACGACACCCCGGTCGAGCAGATAGAGAAGGCCATCAGTATCGTCAAGGAAATACTTGAAGATCACGAGGGCATGCAGCCGGAATTTCCGCCCCGGGTGTTCTTCGATGAATTCAACCCGGATTCACTGAACATCATGGTTTCCTACTGGTACCATCCGCCACGGCGCTGGCTGGCAATGGCATTCGATGAAAAGGTCAATCTCGACATCATGCGGCGCTTTGCCGCGGAGAAGATCAGGCTGGCCTGCCCGACATCGAGGACGCTGCTCTCCCAGGACCAGGGTCAATCCCTGCACTTTGAAGTATCCGGCAGTGATAATCCGTAGACATATTTATTCGTTATTACCGAGATTTTATCCGTCATTCCCGCGAAGGCGGGAATCCATTACCGCCTGACCTTCAATTCCGTGTTCATGGATCCCCGCCGTCGCGGGGATGACGGCGTGGCGGGGATGACGATGTGGCGGGGATGACGTTGCGGCGGGGATGCGACGCGGATGCGACGCGGTGGCGATGACGACACGGCAATATAGACTCCCAGGCCTGATAGCCAGTACAATCCACTGAATTATAAGGAGGATAATAAGAATGCAGGATTTCAGGGATGTCCCTCTGGAAGGCAGACGTACCCGGGTCGGACTTTTTATACTGGCAGCCGCGCTTGCCGGTTGCGGTGAGGCCGAGCCCCCGGCACCGCCATTACTGGACATTCCGGTTATCGATGTCATCCAGCAGGATGTGCCGATCCCGATCGAGATGGTCGGCACCACCCTGGGCTCTGTCGATATTCCCATCCGTGCCCGCGTCGAGGGCTTCCTGGAGAGCATGGACTTTCAGGAAGGCAGGGCAGTCGAAAAGGGCGCCCTGCTGTATACCATCGATCCGCGGCCCTTCGAGGCCAAGGTGGCCGAGGCGCAGGGCTATGTAGCCGAGGCCCGTACCATGCTGGCCAAGGCAAAGAGCGATCTCGCGCGCATCCGGCCGCTGGCCGAGATGAAGGCGGTCAGCCAGCAGGACCTCGATTCCGCCGTGGCGTCGTACGAGGCTGCACTGGGAGCACTGCAGGCTACCGAGGCGCAGCTCGACCAGGCAAAAATCGAACTCAGCTATACGCGTATTCACTCCCCGATCGATGGCCGCATCGGTATCTCCGAGGCGAAGGTCGGCGAGTTCGTTGGCAAGGAACCGAACCCGGTGGTGTTGAACTATGTGTCACAGGCTGATCCAATCCGGGTACGGTTTTCCATCAACGAACGCGAGTACCTGAAGTTCGCCCGGAGCTTCGCCGCGTTTCGCGATGAATCCCAGCAGGAGCTGGAGGCCCGCGAAGACCTGGAATTGATCCTGGCCGATGGTAGCGTCCATGAACACCGCGGCCATATCGTCGCCTATGATGCTGCCATCAATCCGACCACCGGCACTTTTACCCTGGAGGCCGATTTCCAGAACCCGAATAATCTCGTCCTCGCCGGGCAGTTTGCCCGCGTCCGTGGTGTGCTCGAGACCCGCAGGGATGCCTTGCTGGTGCCGCAGAAGGCGGTCTCCGAATTGCAGGGGAACTTCCGGGTTTTTGTAATCGACGCCGAGAACACGGTCAAGCTGCGCGATGTCGAGCCGGGCATCCGCACTGAAAAACTCTGGCTGATCGAGAAAGGCCTGAAACCCGGGGAGCGGGTCGCCGTGGAGGGCCTGCTGCGGCTCCAGCCGGGCATGAAGGTCAACCCACAGCCGGTCACGCTGGAGAGCCTGGAGCGCCCGGGTTCCCCGGAAGAACCGGTCGCCGGGGACTGATTCGTGGCCGAGTTTTTTGTCCACCGGCCCATTGTGGCCATGGTTCTCGCGATCATGATCGTGATCGTGGGGCTGGTGGCCCTCGGGCGCCTGCCGATTGCCCAGTATCCCGAAATCACACCGCCGATGGTCGCGGTGACCGCTACCTATACCGGCGCCAATGCCATCAACGTCGAGCAGTCCGTTGCGACCCCGGTCGAGCAAAAGGTCAACGGGGTGGAAAACATGATCTACATGCGCTCGGTCAATTCCAGTGACGGGCGCATGAACCTCCAGGTGTCCTTTGCGGTCGGCACCGATCTCGATATGGCCAACGTCCTGACCCAGAACCGGGTATCGGAGGCGCAGGCCGGTCTCCCGGAGGAAGTCAAACGCCTTGGTGTAACCGTCAAGAAACAACTGTCGTTTCCGCTGCTGCTGATTTCACTGGTGTCGCCCAACGGCACCTATGACGAGCAGTTTCTGACCAACTACGGCACCATCAATATCATCGATGAACTGGCGCGCATTCGCGGGGTCGGTAATGCCGAGGTGCTCGGCGGCAGCATCACCGAGTACGCCATGCGCGTCTGGATCCGGCCGGACCAGCTGGCCAAGCTCAGCCTGACGGTGCCGGACATCACCCGGGCAATCTCCGAACAGAATGTGCTGGTGCCGGCCGGCAGCATCGGTGGCGAACCGGCGCCGCCGGGTACCGAGTTTACCTATACCGTGCAGACGGCCGGCCGCTTCGAGACGCCGGAACAATTCGGCAATGTCGTCGTGCGTTCCAATACGGATGGTTCACAGGTGCTGCTGAAGGATGTCGCGCGCATCGAACTGGGCAGCCAGAACTACCAGATCCAGGCGCGCCTCGATGGCAAACCGACCGCCGTGTTGCAGATTTTCCAGCTGCCGGACGCCAATGGTCTGGAGGTCGCGGAGAACATTCTCGCGGCGATGGAAGAAGTATCCAAACGCTTCCCCGATGACCTGGAATACGTCGTCTCACTGGATACCACCAAGCCGATTACGGCGGGCATCCGTGAAATTGTAATTACCCTGTTCCAGGCCGTGGGGCTGGTCATCCTGGTGGTCTATATCTTCCTGCAGAATGTCCGTGCCACGCTGATCCCCACGCTCGCCGTCCCGGTCTCGCTGATCGGCACCTTCATGGTGTTTCCGTTGCTGGGATTTTCGATCAACACCCTGTCGCTGCTGGGCCTGGTGCTGGCGATCGGCATTGTGGTGGATGATGCCATTGTCGTGGTGGAGGCCGTCGCCCAGAAAATGGAGAAAGGCATGGCGCCGAAGGAAGCGACCATAGCGGCCATGCGTGAGGTATCCGGACCGATTGTCGCCACGTCACTGTCGCTGATCGCGGTGTTTGTCCCGGTCGCGGCCATGGGCGGCATCACCGGCCGGCTGTACCAGCAGTTTGCCATTACCATCGCGATCTCGGTCGCCATTTCCTCGATCATTGCGCTGACCCTGAGTCCGGCACTGGCGGCGATGCTGTTGAAACCACCCGGCGAACAGAAGAGTCTGTTCCAGAAATTCTTTGATGTGTTCAACCGCGGGTTCGCGGTGGCAACCGACCGGTTCATGGTGCTCACCAGTTTCTTTACCCACAAGGTGGTGCGGGCCGGGCTGTTGCTTGCGGTACTGATCGTTGGGATCGTTGTCCTGTTTCGTGTGGTTCCCGGCGGTTTCGTACCCGAGGAGGACCAGGGGTATATCCTGGCCACGCTGCTGATGCCGGATGCCTCCTCGCTGCAACGTACCAATGCCACGTTAACCGGGGTCGAGGAGATCCTGGCAGAAATCGATGCCATCGAAAATGCCACCGTTATTGCCGGTTATAACATTGCAACCGGTACGCTGCAGCCGAATGCCGGTATGGTCTTTATCCAGCTCAAGGACTGGGACGAGCGCCCGGATGCAAAAGACCACGCCAATGCGGTCGTCCGGCGTCTGAATGCCGCCTTTGCGGCGCGCATTACCGGTGGTGCCGCCTTTGCCTTCGGCCCACCGGCGATCCCGGGGCTGGGGACCGGTTCCGGGTTTTCCATGATGCTGCAGGACCGCAGCGGCAGGCCCCCGGATTACCTGTTCGAGCAGGCGCAGGAATTTATCAAGGTGGCCAAAGAGCGCCCCGAGATTGCCAACCTGTATACCTTTTTCCGGCCGAACTCGCCGCAGATCTTTCTCGATATCGATGACGCCAAGGCACTGAAACTCGGGGTGTCGCTGGCAGACCTGAATACCACCATCGGCGCCTTTCTGGGCGGTGCCTACGTCAATGATTTCAACCGCTTCGGGCGACTTTATAAAGTATATGTTCAGGCAGAGCCGGAGTACCGGGTCAAGGTGGATGGCATCCGCATGTTCTATGTCCGCAACAAGGACAATGAAATGGTGCCCATGGCCACGCTGGTCAGCGACAGCCGTACCCAGGGGCCGGAATTTACCAACCGCTTTAACCTGTTCCGTTCGGCGGAGATCAGCGGGCAGGCAGCGGCCGGTTACAGTTCCGCGCAGGCGCTGAATGCACTGGAAGCGGTGGCAAAGGAAGTCCTTCCCAATGACATGGGGTATGCCTGGTACAACATGTCGTACCAGGAGAAGGCCGCGGAAGGGACCGGGTCAGTCGTGTTCCTGATGGCCCTGGTGTTCGTGTTCCTGATCCTCGCGGCCCAGTATGAGAGCTGGTCGTTGCCACTATCGGTGTTGCTGGGTACACCCATCGCGGTATTCGGCGCCATGGGTGGCCTGTTCATTGCGCGCCTGTTCAGTGAGAGTTATGTCAACAACGTGTATGCCCAGATTGGCCTGGTGATGCTGATCGGTCTCGCCGCCAAGAATGCCATCCTGATTGTTGAATTCGCCAAGGTGGAATCGGAGAAGGGAAGGGATGCGGTCGAGGCGGCCATGGAAGCGGCGAAACTGCGCTTCCGGCCGATCCTGATGACGGCCTTTTCCTTCATCCTGGGCGTATTCCCGCTGCTGGTGGCCAGTGGCGCCGGCGCCGAGGCGCGCAAGGTCATGGGCATGACGGTGTTCAGCGGGATGCTGGTCGCGACCATTATCGGCGTGCTGGTGGTGCCGGCCATGTACGTCATCGTGGAGCGTTATATCAGCCGGTCGAAGCCGGCCACGACAATAGCAGCGGCCGCAACCGGAGAGGAACCGTCCTGACATGCGCCTGATTGCGGCATTGTTGATTGGGCTGTTGTTTGCCGGGTGTACGCTGACCCCCGATTATGAACGGCCCAAGCTGGATGTCCCCGACAAGTACAACGAAGCAGCCGCGGATGGACCGTCGGTGGCCAACATGGCGTGGTGGGAGCTCTTCAACGATGCCCGGTTGCAGCGCCTGATCGAGATCGCCCTGGAGGAAAACAAAAATCTCGGGGTGGCCCTGCAACGGATATACGTGGCCCGCGCCCAGCTGACGTTCACCCGTGCCGACCAGTACCCGTTTCTGGACGTGCTCGGTTCCGTGATGCGGCGCGACCCCAGTGATGTGCTGGTGCCGGGATCGAGTGCCAGCAACAACTATGCATTGTC
>JAUVNM010000320.1 GCA_030599705.1 Gammaproteobacteria bacterium | reverse complement strand
CCATGTCAAGGTGGTGCTCTAACCAACTGAGCTACGCGCCTGCGAGACAGGGAAAGATACCGGCACTTTCAGGTGGTTGCAACATTATGTGGTCATGTAGGACCCGCGCCCCGCGGGGAAAGACATTCCCGGCCGGGGGCCGGTCCTACGGTTCGTTCCGTACCCATTCACCCTTGTAGGACCCGCGCCCCGCGGGGAAAGGCATCCCCGCCCAAGCCGACAATCATGCCGTCATGCCGAGATTCCCCTTCTCTATGCGGCGGATTTCATCGCGCAGGCGGGCGGCCTCTTCAAACTCCAGGTTACGCGCATGCGTGTACATCTGCTGCTCCAGCTGGCTGATCTTTTTGGCCAGTTGCTCCGGACTGAGCCGGCCATAATCCGCTACCGCCTCCGCAACCCTGGCAAACTGGCGCGCCGATCCGGGCCGGTGTGACACGGCCCCCTCCATCACGTCGGTAACGGCCTTTTTGATACTGCGCGGCGTGATTCCCTGGCTGATATTCCAGGCCTGCTGTTTCTCCCGGCGGCGCCCGGTCTCGTCGATCGCGCGGCGCATGGAGCCGGTGATTTCATCGGCATACAGGATAGCCTTGCCCCTGAGATGGCGCGCGGCGCGTCCGATGGTCTGGATCAGCGAGCGCTCGGAACGCAGGAAACCTTCCTTGTCGGCATCCAGGATCGCGACCAGCGAGACCTCCGGTATATCCAGCCCCTCACGTAACAGATTGATACCCACCAACACATCGAATTTCCCCAGCCGCAGATCGCGAATGATCTCCACACGTTCCACCGTGTCGATATCTGAATGCAGGTAGCGCACCCGCACGCCGTGCTCGGCGAGGTATTCGGTCAGGTCCTCGGCCATGCGCTTGGTCAGGGTCGTCACCAGCACCCGGTCCCCGTCGGCCACGCGTTCACGGATTTCCGACAGCAAGCCGTCGACCTGGGTCCCGGCCGGGCGCACCTCGATGGCCGGGTCGATCAGCCCGGTAGGCCGAACCAGTTGCTCGACGACGGCACCCGCGTGTTCCTCTTCATACGACCCGGGTGTGGCCGAGGTAAAAATGGCCTGCGGTGCCAGGCCCTCGAACTCGTCAAAGCGCAGCGGCCGGTTATCCAGCGCCGACGGCAGCCGGAAACCGTATTCCACCAGGTTTTCCTTGCGCGAGCGATCACCGCGGTACATCCCCCCCAGCTGCGGGATGGTGACATGGGATTCATCGATGACCAGCAGCGCGTTGTCCGGCAGGTAATCGAACAGCGTCGGCGGCGGCTCCCCCGCGGCACGGCCGGAGAGGTAACGCGAGTAGTTTTCAATCCCGTTGCAGTAGCCCAGCTCGGCCATCATCTCCAGGTCAAACCGCGTGCGCTGCTCGAGCCGTTGCGCCTCCACCAGCTTGTTGGCCTGGTTCAGTACCGCAAGATGCTCCTTCAGCTCCACCTTGATCTGCTCGACGGCGTTCAGGACTACCTCGCGCGGTGTGGCATAGTGGGTCTTGGGATAGATCGTCAGCCGTGGCACCCTGCGCAGCACCTCGCCGGTCAGCGGGTCGAACCAGGCCAGCGCATCGATCTGGTCGTCGAACAGCTCCACGCGGACCGCCTCGCCATCGGACTCGGCGGGAAAGATATCGATGATCTCGCCACGCACCCGGTACGTGGCGCGGTGCAACTCCACATCATTGCGCGTGTACTGGAGTTCGGCCAGCCGCCGCAGGACCACGCGCTGGTCCACCCGGTCACCACGCACCAGGTGCAACACCATGCCCAGGTAGGCCTTGGGGTCGCCGAGGCCATAGATGGCGGACACGGTGGCCACGATAATGGTGTCGGACCGCTCGAGCAGCGCCTTGGTCGCCGACAGTCGCATCTGCTCGATGTGTTCATTGACCGAGGCATCCTTTTCTATATAGGTATCCGATGCCGGGACATAGGCCTCGGGCTGGTAGTAATCGTAATAGGAAACGAAATATTCCACGGCATTGCGGGGGAACAGGTCGCGCATCTCACCGTACAGCTGCGCGGCCAGGGTCTTGTTCGGTGCAAGTATCAGGGTCGGCCGCTGGACCGACTCGATGACGTTGGCAATGGTGTAAGTCTTGCCCGACCCGGTCACCCCAAGCAGCGTCTGGTGGGCGAGCCCGTCGGCCAGCCCGCCGACCAGTGCCTTGATGGCCTGCGGCTGGTCTCCGGCCGGCTCCATGTCGGTAACAAGTTGAAACGCATCAGTCATGGGACAATATCGAAAGTATCAGAGTTTGCGTATGATTACGGGCTGGTACCGCCATCGATAACAGGATAACAGCATTGGACAAAATCACGCTTTCCAACCGGGTTCAGCGGATCAAGCCTTCGCCGACACTGTCGGTGACGGCCCGCGTCGCCGAACTGCGCGCCGCCGGCAAGGACATCATCGGGCTCGGCGCCGGTGAACCGGATTTCAATACGCCGGAACACATCGGTGCCGCGGCCATCGAGGCCATCCGCTCCGGGTTCACCCGCTATACGGCCGTCGATGGAACACCGGAACTCAAGCAGGCAATTATAGCGAAATTCAAACGCGACAACGGCCTCGACTATGCACCGGAGCAGATCCTGGTCTCCTGCGGCGGGAAACAGAGCTTCTTCAACCTGTGCCAGGCACTGCTGAATACCGGCGACGAGGTCATCATCCCGGCGCCCTACTGGGTATCCTACCCGGACATGGTGCGGCTCGCCGATGGCGAACCTGTGATTATCCGTGCCGACGTGGAAACCGGATTCAAGATTACGCCGGAGCAGCTGCAGGCAGCCATCACCCCGCGCAGCCGACTGTTCGTGATCAACAGCCCGTCGAACCCGACGGGTGTCGCCTATACCCGCGCCGAACTGGCCGCGCTGGGCGCTG
>JAUVNM010000152.1 GCA_030599705.1 Gammaproteobacteria bacterium | reverse complement strand
CTTGCTCGGACCGTGCAACCTGCTCGATCAGGGGAAGGGCCCTGCGGAGCAGCCCGGGTCCCGGGCCGGAGCCCGATTCACGCCATTCAGGCGACCGCCCGCACTAAACTTTCCTCCCTGACAGCCGATACATAATGGATTATTTATTTATATTTATCAATTAGTTATATTTTCATACCGGTAGTGGCAGGCATATGGGTACAGCAAGGCGCACGGTAAACAAGCTCAGCAACAAGGCGGTCTTCAGGGACCTGATTCCCCTGAATTCACTGTCCGACGAGCATTTCATGGATATCTCGAAGAACATCGTCGTTGAGGATGTCAGCGCCGGGCGCTACCTGTTTGGCGTAGGCGACCATGACAATCGCTCCGTTTACCTGCTGGACGGCGAGGTCAATTTCGTGGACTCCGGTGGCCGGGTGACCGGGGTGGTCATTGCCGGGACCGACCCCGCCCGCTATCCACTGGCCAACCGGCAACCGCGCCTGGTGTCCGCCCGGGTGGCAACGCGCTCCATCATCGCCACCATCGACTCCACCCTGCTCGATGTCCTCCTGACCTTTGACCAGACATCGGCATCAAAGTCCGTCAATGCCGGGGTGCAGGCCGATGATAACTGGCTGACGCGCATGTTCCAGTCAGATGCCTTCGTCAAAATGCCCCCGGCAGATATCCAGCAGATGCTGAAGAAGATGGAATCCATGCCAGTGATGGAAGGCGACACCATTATTCGCCAGGGCGATGAGGGTGATTATTTCTACATTATCCGGGAAGGCACCTGTACCGTTACCCGCCAGGCATCCACCGAGGGCTGGGATGTACCACTGGCGGAACTCTCCAACGGCGACTGTTTCGGCGAGGAGGCGCTGGTCTCGGATGCCAGCCGCAATGCCACGGTTACCATGATGACGGACGGTATCCTCATGCGCCTGTCCAAGCAGGATTTCCTCGAACTGCTGAAGAAACCGCTGGTGCACTACGTGGATTACACGCTGGCCCTGTCCATGATCCAGGACGGCGACATGTGGCTTGATGTCCGCCTGCCGGATGAATATTCCAATTATGCCTTCAAGGACAGTCTGAATGTCCCGCTGCCGAACCTGCGCGACAAGGTCGCAAAACTGGTTCCCAACCGGAAGTACATCATTTGCTGCGATACCGGCCGCCGCAGCGCATCCGCCGCCTTTCTGCTGAGCCAGCGCAGCTTCGAGGTCTACGTCCTCGAAGGCGGCCTGAACAAGGGAGTACCGCCCGAGGTCCTCGGCTTTGCCGGCAAGCCGCCCGTAACAGAGGCCGGTAGTAATACGCCCACCACCACCCGGGCCACGGCCGCAACCCTCACCACCACGGAAAGCGCAGGACCGGACAGCAATGCCGCAACGGCGCTGCTGCAACGGGAACGTGATGCGGCCCGTACCGAGACCGAGACAGTGAAACAGCAACTCGCGGGACTGCAGGATGAACTGGATGGTTTGCTGACGCGCTTCACACTGTACATAAACAAAGCCGGACGACTGGAAGCGGCCTGCGATGAAGCACGGCAGGCACGCGAGGAAGTCACCGCCGATATGAAAAATCTCAAAAACCGGTTTGCACGTCCCCTGTCGCTCAAATGACACGTGCGGTTACGGTTCCTGCAGTATATTATGTTTGATAACCGTCACCAGGGTGTGCGCCTGGACCCAGTCCCGGTGACTTGAACTACAATAGGGTCAGGGTACTCTCCCGGAGAACCACTACGGTAACAAACCCTTGATGAAAGTACGCTACACAGCAACCCTTGCGGCACTAACCGCCATACTGCTGCTGACCGGCGCCAAGTGCGCCTTCAACGCCACATCCGGCAGTGACGGTGGCTCTGGCTCTGGCTTGAACAACGACGACCGCAACAATACCGTCAGCGCTGCCGCTGCCGCTGGCAGTGGCCAGTTCATCGATGGCCCGGTCGAGGGACTGCGTTATGAATCGGGCGCACTGTCCGGCACCACCGGCAAACAAGGCGAGTTTCAATACGAACAAGGCCGGCCGGTACGGTTTTATATCGGTGACATATACCTTGGAGAAGCCACGCGCGGGAAGCCGGTCATTTCCCCGCTGGACCTGGTGGAGAACGGTACCATCGATACCCCTGCTGTGATCAATATCGCGCGGTTGCTGCAATCCCTGGATGCCACTCCGGGTGACGGGGCCATCACCCTGCCGACGGCGCAGGCCGCCCTGGCCGCGCGTAATGAAGAAACCCTGTCGATGCCCTTCGCCAGCGAGCACGACTTCATCAACTCCGCCAGCCAGGTGGTCGCCTCGCTGACAGCCGGGTACCCGTTTACGGCCGTGCTGGTGGACGCGGACACGGCACGCCGGCATCTCACCGATGCACTCGCCGCTGCCGGCATCCCGCACTGATTCGCACCTCCTCTGCGCACACCTCTGTCGGTGCTATGGCACGGTGTCGTGTAAACTACCTTCCGGATTGATCAACACGGGGTAACAACACACATGGCATGGTGGGGAACACTGCTTGGCGGGACACTCGGTTACATGTTCGGCGGACCGCTGGGCGCACTGCTGGGTGCGGCACTGGGGCGTAATTTCGACCAGGGCCTGAAGGTTTCCGGTACCGGAGCATTTGGCGCCGGCCAGCAGGAACGCGTACAGGCCGCCTTCTTCACGGCAACCTTCTCGGTGATGGGTCACATCGCCAAGGCAGACGGCAAGGTAACGCCGGATGAAATCTCGGCCGCCGAGTCTCTCATGGCCCGCATGCAACTGGGCGCACAGCAGCGCAAGGCCGCCATTGAACTGTTCAACGCCGGGAAAGGTGAAGACTTCCAGCTGCACGCGGTAATCGCACAGTTCCGCCAGGAATGTCACCGCCGCCGCAACCTGGTACAGATGTTCCTTGAAATACAGATCGCGACCGCCATGGCGGATGGCCACATACACGCCAGCGAAAAAAGGATTATATTCGCCATCGGTGAACAACTCGGGTTCGACCGTGCCGCCATCGAGCATCTGTTCAGCTTTGTCGACTCCGGCGCTGCCATGGACAGCGGCAAGGCATCCCTGTCCGATGCCTATGAGGTACTCGGTATCAACCGGGATGCCAGCGATGCCGAGGTCAAGAAGGCCTACCGGCGGCTGATGAACCAGCACCACCCGGACAAGCTGGCCGCGAAAGGCCTGCCCGAGGAAATGATGAAGCTGGCCACGGAAAAGACCCAGGAGATCAAGTTGGCCTACGAGCAGGTCAAGAAGAGCCGCGGCTGATCCGGGAACGTGCCTTGTTGACTACCCGAAACCACAGGATAATGCTGGTATGAATATACAGCTGCGGATAGTGACCTCCAGCATCGGGGTCAGCACCCTGTCCGTCATGCTTGCCACCGTCATCACCGGCTGCGCCTCGACCCCGGAACCGGTGCTGTACCCGAACAACCATCTCAAGCAGGTCGGCAACCAGGCCGCCCTGCAGGATATCGCCGAGTGCAAACAACTGGCGCTGAGCTCAGGTGTCAATGAACACAAGGACGCCGAGGTCGGCAGGCAGGCGGCCGGCGGTGCCGCCATTGGCGGTGCCACGGGCGGTGCCTACGGGCTGGTCCGCGGTAATGCCGCAGAACGCGGGCTGGCCGGGGCGGCTGCCGGGGCTGCCGCCGGTACCGCACGCGGCACGCTGCAGTCCTCGGAGACGTCTTCCATATTCAAGAACTTTGTAAATCGCTGCCTGCGCGAACGCGGCTACGATGTCATCGGCTGGGAATAGGCCTTAAAGGAAAATCTCTATGCCCAACTTCATTGCAACCCTGCAGGCATACCGCCGTCTCCTGAATACAGCGGCGTTCCTGTTCTGTGCCGGACTGCTATCATTCGGCTACTACCTGCAGTTCCATGACGGCCTCGATCCCTGCCCGCTGTGTATCTTCCAGCGAATCGCGTTCCTGGTGACCGGCCTGCTGTTCCTGGCTGCCGCCATCCAGTCACCCGGGCCTGCCGGTAGCCGCATCTACGCGGTATTGATCAGTCTTGCCGGCCTGATGGGCGCCGCTATCGCGGGCCGGCATGTGTGGCTGCAGAACCTGCCACCCGGGCAGGTCCCGGAATGCGGTCCGGGACTCGACTACATGCTGGAGGTGTTTCCGCTGACGGATGCGCTGAAAATGGCGTTTACCGGTTCCGGTGAATGTGCCGAGGTCTCCTGGTCCCTGTTCGGGTTCAGCATGCCGGCCTGGGCGCTGCTGAACTTTCTCGGGCTGGTAATAGCCGGCATAGCGATTAACTGGCTGACCGCGGAACAGGCCCGGTAGCACATGCGGGCAACCTGCCGTGACAAGTGCCCGCGTATCCGGAATAATGCGGGCTACTAACCCATCCTGACTAAAATCAACGGAACCGAATATCCATGCGCAGACTTGTCCCGCTCGCCCTGCTGTTACTGCTGCTCACCGGCTGTACCACCGTGGATGAAAAGAAAAAGAGCATGACGCTGCATTCCACCATACGGGCCTATGAATCGACTATCCGCTGGGGTGATTTTGAAACCGCCTACGGCTTCATCAAACTGGATGACGCCGAGGATCCCGGACCTGATCCGAGTGATCTCAAGGCCATTAAAGTTACCGCATACACATCGAGGATTACCAGTGTCTCTGAAGATGGTATGGAGGCCCAGGTCGTTGCGGAGATCAGTTATTACAATGAACGGCGCATGAGCGTTGTGGAGCTGGTCGACCGGCAAACCTGGCGCTTCGACCTGGAAGCCGGCAAATGGTACCTGGCGGTCCCGTTACCCGCCTTCAAATAGTTCCCCTGCAACCATCCGCTTACTGAAAACGGTAACGCGGGGGAATGCCGTAGCTTGGCTGGTATACCGGAGCCCCTGACTGTCCGGCGGGAGGTTGCGCAACACCCGGTCCGGTCCAGGCACCGGCAGGTGACGCGGGCCACTGGTGCTCCGGCTGCCCCTGGAAGCCAGGCGTGGTATTGCTGAAGGTAGAAGGCGCCCGCTGCTCTGCCTGTTCCAGCTTCTTGATGCGTTCCTTCAGACGCTCTATTTCAGCCGCCTGTGCTCCCGACGGGGGGCCGTAGGCCGAATTTTCCGGAGCGTATCCATCGTAACTGCCGAAGCCCGGGTAATCAGAGCCGTAACCACCTAGTCCCGAGTACCCGTAACCACCGGATCCCGGGTAACCAGAGCCGTAGCCACCTAGTCCCGAGTACCCGTAACCACCGGATCCCGGGTAACCAGAGCCGTAACCACCT
>JAUVNM010000204.1 GCA_030599705.1 Gammaproteobacteria bacterium | reverse complement strand
CCGGTGGTGGATTCGATCCTGCAGCCCCGGCCCGGCTGGTCCATGCCGTGTTGCTGGATATTGATCATTCACCCGGCCATTGGCTTAACCCGGGGAACAGCGCTTTTTATACGGCGTCTGGACTTCAAAGCCTGTCTGACAAACTCCATCCCGGCGGGATCTTCGGGCTGTGGTCCAACGATCCCCCGGATGCAGAATTCACGCGTCTGCTCGATGCCGTATTCCAGTCTTCCGAGGCCCATATGGTGACCTTTCCGAACCCTTACTCGGGCGCTGAGTCGTCCAATACGGTCTACCTGGCCCACAAGAGCAAATAATGGCACATAACCTGGTGCTGCAGTTCGTTGCGGCCTGCATCTGCGCCGGAAGGCTAACGCCAGGCCGTTGACAAGCGGATGTGGATATTACGATACAGCGACCGGCTGCCACTGATTCCGACAGGCAGTTCGGCTGGGCGGTCGATGTATACAGCGATATCATCGCGCAATTCCAGCAGCTCGAAACCGGATGCATCGGTACCCGGTGTGACCGGTTCAACACGCAGCGCAATTTTTTCCAGTTGTCGTTCCCCCCGGACCCGGCGGTCGCCTGCATCTGTAGTGACCGTGTAGTCCACAGTGATGGATTCCTTGTCCTGTTGTTCAGGCCAGACCCGATACAGGGCATCATCCTGGAATACGCAGAGAAAGGTTTCGGCAGTGTCTGGTATGCTGACCGTCAGGGTGTACAGCAGCAGGGTGGGTACGATTACCCGGCTGCAGCCGGCGGCATCCAGGTCGTACCTGTATACCTTGTCCTTGCGTTGCGTCCACGTGGCCGGTGTGGCTTGTGCCTGTGCGCGGTTGGCCGGCCGCAGCCGGACCCGGAATGCGCCATCGGGACCGTAACGGGTAATTTTCCGCGACCCATCGGGACCGGATTTCAGCCGGTCACGCTGCAGCACCGTGCCGGTTTCGGCATCAAACCAGATTCGCAGCCCGGTGCCTGATTCCGTTCCCGGTCCCGATACGGTCAGCAGGCGCACGTAACGTGCAGTGAAGGGGGTTATCGTGTTTTCAGGAACCTGTACACCGGTAACTGCCAGTGCCTCCATGGAGGCATCCGTCAGTTCCAGAGATGTGGTTGGCTTGCCCGGAAGGTCCTCACCCGTGTAGACGAGGCGTGTCCAGCCAGGGCGTGCAGTACTGCTTGTCGCGGCAGCGAGCTCATCGGCCGGTTCCTCGCCCGCAAGGCAGGCTGGTGCAGTCAGCCACAGCAGGAGTAACAGGCCTGCTTTCTGTAGGTGTTGTTTATGCATTATTTCCTGACAGACAAGGGTGGCCGGAGATCATGGATATAATGATACCAGCAACACCCGGCCAACCCGGCAATACAATAAAAAACCCGGCACTGCCGGGTTTTCTGTCGTTTATTGTCAGCCGCCGGTTACTTGATTTTGGCTTCCTTGTACATCACGTGCTTGCGGACCACCGGGTCAAATTTCTTTATTTCCATTTTTTCCGGCATGGTGCGCTTGTTCTTGGTCGTGGTGTAGTAATGACCGGTCCCGGCACTGGATACGAGCTTGATCTTGTCACGCATGATGTTTTCCCCTAGACCTTTTCGCCGCGCTCGCGCATGTCGGCCAGCACGGTGTCGATGCCCTTTTTGTCAATGATGCGCAGTCCCTTGCTGGAGACCCGCAGTTTTACCCAACGGTTCTCGGCTTCCACCCAGAAACGGTGCGCGTGCAGATTGGGCAGGAAACGCCGGCGCGTTTTGTTGTTGGCGTGGGAAACATTGTTGCCGCTTTGCGGGCGCTTTCCCGTAACCTGGCAGACTCTGGACATCGTTGAATTCCTGTAACTATTAGGTGTTCAAAAGGCCCGCCTTTATAGCAGGTTGATCATGACGGGGCAAGTGGCGGTTTGCGGAGGGTACCCGCGAGTTGTCACGAAATACTATTGTATTATGTTGTTTTTAAAGGGGAATATTGCTAGCATTTCCGATAGTCCATGAGCCAGTCAACGACAACTGAGAGCGGTGCAGCCAAGCCGGCCGCTGTGCGGCGCCTGCACCTGGTGCTGGTCAGCGTGCACGGGCTGATCCGCGGGAAGGATCTCGAGCTGGGCCGCGATGCGGATACCGGCGGCCAGATCCGCTATGTGGTCGAGCTGGCGCAGGCGCTGGGTGAACATCCGGATATCGCCCGGGTGGACCTGCTGACCCGGCGGGTACTTGATTCCGCACTTAGCGCCGATTACGCGCGCCGGGAGGAGACCCTGTCCGACAGCGTGCGGATCATTCGTCTCGATTGCGGTGAGGAGGCCTATCTGCCGAAGGAGCAGTTATGGGACTGTCTCGACGTATTTGCCGACAATGCGCTGCACTGGCTGCGTGAGCATGAGCTGAATCCCGATGTCATCCACAGTCATTACGCCGACGCCGGCTATGTGGGTATCCGCCTGTCCGGCCACCTGGGTGTGCCGCTGATTCATACCGGGCATTCACTGGGGCGGGTCAAACGTCGCCGCCTGCTGGCACGCGGCCTGCGGCGCGATGTCATCGAGGAACGCTACAACATGTCGCGCCGGATCGAGAACGAGGAAGACATTCTTGGCGCCGCCGAACTGGTGATCACCAGTACCAACCAGGAGATCGAGCAGCAGTACGGTTTCTATGACCACTATCAACCCGACAAGATGCGGGTCATCCCGCCGGGCACGGCACTGGAGGATTTTCACCCGGGCGACGGCACTGATCGTGACAGCGCGATCTACCGGGAACTGGGCCGCTTCCTGCTGAATCCGGACCGTCCGATCGTACTGGCACTGTCACGCCCGGATACCCGCAAGAACATCGGTACCCTGCTGGAGGCCTACGGGGAGTCCGCGGAGCTGCAGGCGGCGGCCAACCTGGTGATCATCGCCGGCAATCGCGAGGATATTCGCGACATGGACAGCGAGGCCCAGGAAGTGTTGACCGATATCCTGTTGACCATCGACGAGTTCAACCTGTATGGCAAGGTCGCCTATCCAAAATCCCACCGGCCGGGTGATGTCCCGGTCCTGTACCGGCTGGCGGCGATTTCGCAGGGTGTGTTCATCAATCCGGCATTGACCGAACCATTTGGTCTGACACTCATCGAGGCGGCAGCCAGCGGCTTGCCCATTGTGGCGACCGAGGACGGTGGACCGCGCGACATCACCGCGAACTGCCGCAACGGCTACCTGATCGACCCGCTGGACAAGCAGGACATTATCAAGACCCTGCTGAAGATACTCAGCGATGCCAATGCGTGGCGGCAACTTGCGCGCCGCGGCCTGCAGGGCGTGCAACAGTACTATTCCTGGCAAGCACACACGCAGGTCTATGTTGCTGCCGTGCAGGCCTTGCTGGCATCGACCAAGACCACGCCACCGATTATACCGCGGCGGCGTGCCGGTCTGTACAACGACCGGGCGATCTTCACCGATCTGGATCAGAACCTGCTCGGGGATGCGGAATCACTGGCCGATTTTCTCGATGTGATGAAGGTATACCAGAAGTGCACCACCTTCGGCATTGCGACCGGCCGGCGCCTGGATGCGGCATTGCGTATGATGAAACGCTACGGTATCCCGCAGCCGGATATCCTGATCACCAGCCTGGGTACCGAGATCTGCTATGCGCCGCGCCTGACCCGGGATCGCGCCTGGGCCGAACACATCGATCACCTCTGGAATCCGAGGGCCATTACCCGCACTCTGGCCGACCTGCCAGGCATCAAGTTACAGCCCAGGGCAGAGATCAGCCGTTTCAAGATCAGTTATTACATTGATCCCGCAGTGGCGCCCGGTCTGGACGAGATCAACAGCCTGCTGCACCAGCAGGAACTCACCACCAATACCTTTCTGTCTTTCGGCCAGTTCCTGGACATCGTACCGGTGCGGGCATCCAAGGGCTTCGCCCTGCGCTGGTGCGCCGACCAATGGGGCATTCCGCTGGAGCACATCCTGGTTGCCGGGGGCTCCGGCGCCGACGAAGACATGATGCGCGGCAATACCATGGCCGTGGTCGTCGCCAACCGTCACCACGAAGAGTTATCGGGGCTGGTCGATATCGAGAATATCTACTTCGCCAGTGAACCCTGTGCAGCCGGTATAATCGAGGCCATCGAGCACTACGATTTTCTTGGGAACTGCGACCTGCCCGGAACATGAGTATGCAACTGCTGCTATGTACAGATCTTGATCGCACCGTCCTGCCAAACGGATCACAGCCGGAGTCGGATGGCGCGCGCAGCCGGTTTGCGGCACTTGCCGCCCGCCCGGAGGTGACGCTGGTGTATGTCACCGGGCGTGACCGGCAGCTGGTTACCAGGGCCATTACCAACTACTGTCTGCCGCAGCCTGATTATGTCATCAGTGATGTAGGTACCATG
>JAUVNM010000235.1 GCA_030599705.1 Gammaproteobacteria bacterium | reverse complement strand
GAATAAATTCGGCCCTACAACATCGTTACCCTGTAGGGCCGAATTTATTCGGCCGGGACGACAAACAACACATTGATCAGACGTGCCTTAACCAACCCGTACTAGACCAGCAACGACCAGGCCAGCCCGACCGCGGCACTCGCGGCGATGACCGTTACAATCCCGACCTTGAAACGGAACAGCGCGATAAAGGCCGCCAGCCCGATCAGCGCCGAAAACCACTCGAAGGTCGATCCGAAACCTTCCGGCCAGAGCACGTGGTACGCAAAGAACGCGGCCAGGTTCAGCACCACACCGACCACGGCGGCGGTAATACCGGTCAACGGCGCCGTAAACTTCACGTCATGCCGGGTTGCCTCGACCGAGGGTCCGCCGAGCATGATAAACAGGAATGACGGCAGGAAGGTGAACAGCGTGGCAATACCCGCACCCGCCGCACCGGCGAGTGCCAGCGCCTCCGGCCCGAACAGTTCCCGGGTCCAGCCACCGACGAAGCCGACAAACGCGACCACCATGATGAGCGGTCCGGGCGTTGTCTCGCCGAGCGCAAGGCCATCGATCATCTGCGCCCCGGTCAACCACAGGTAATGCTCGACACCGCCCTGGTAGACGTAGGGCAGCACCGCATAGGCCCCGCCGAAGGTCACCAGTGCCGCCTTGGTGAAAAACCAGCCCATCTGCGTGAGCGTGCCATCCCAGCCCAGACTTGCTGTCAGCATGGCCATCACCCCACCCCAGATCAGCAGGCCGATGACGACATAACCGGCAGAACGGCTCCAGCTAAAGCGCGCATGCGCGGGTATCGGGGTGTCGTCGTCGATCAGTGCCGGACCATAGGCCTTGCGGGACTCGCCATGATGTCCGCCGGCCCGGAACTTCTCCGGCGCGAAGTGCGAGCCGATAAATCCGATCACCGCCGCGCCGAGCACAATGTAAGGGAACGGCACGTCGAACGCAAAAATGGCGATAAACGCCAGTACCGCCAGGGCACGCAGCACGTTATTGCTCAGGGCTCGCGAACCGATACGATACGCGGCAAACACCACAATCGCAGTCACCGCGGGCTTGATGCCGTAGAGGATGCCGGCCACCACCGGCACATCACCGAATACCAGGTAGATCCATGTCAGCCCGATCAGGATAAACAGTGACGGCAGCACGAACAGCACGCCGGCCATGATGCCGCCCCACGCGCCGTGCATCAGCCAGCCGATATAGGTTGCCAACTGCTGCGCCTCCGGGCCCGGCAACACCATGGTGTAGTTGAGTGCATGCAGGAAGCGGTGCTCGGAGATCCAGCGGCGGCGCTCGACCAGTTCCTGGTGCATCATGCTGATCTGGCCGGCCGGGCCGCCGAAACTGATAAAACCGAGCTTCAGCCAGTAGCCAAAGGCCTCGCCGATGGACACCGGTGCCGGCGGGGTATTGCTGTCCTGTATAGCTGCTTGCATCAATGCCGCCCGGTTGTTCCCAGAAGCGGCGGATTATACGCAGGTCTCTACAAATGATTCAGTATGTCTGGCGGAATACCCGTTAAAGCGCCGGGCACAAGTAAATTCCGCCCTGCAACAGCGTTCCTTGCAGGGCCGAATTTATTCGGCCTGTTACAAACCACCGGCCAGGCGTTGCTGCCAGCGCCGATACTCCAGCACGCGCGCGATAAAGTCTTCCCGCAAGGCAGGATCCCCGAGCCGATCTTCCTCGGTCACCGGCAGTCCCGGGAAGTTGTGCATCACCCGAGCAGCATAGATGCCGATGCCGCTGCACTCCGGCTGCCCGTCATGGAATACCCTGACCTCCGCCACGCCGCAACTCGGTGACCCCTGTTTGAAGATATAGCCGCAGATTTCACCTTGCCGTGACTGTTGCCCATCGGCGCACGCAAGCAGCCGGTCGGTGACATCAAGTTGCGAATCAAGCGTACCGACACAGCGCGTTGCACCCGAATCGTTAACCAGCCGGACCGGTTCGCGCGGCACGCCCAGCCCGATTTCCAGCTCCGGACAGAACGGCCGGAACTCGAAGATCCTGCCCAGCGTGCCGGTAATGAACGCATCGTGCTTGTGACCTCCGTCGTAACGTACCCGCTCGCCCAGCAGGCAGCTGCTGATGCCGACGGGAATTTTTTTCATGCAGACATCATTTCGGGCCAACATACCCACTCTCCCACAGGGTGAGGGTTGGTGAGAGGGGATACATACAAGGTAACAATTGTTTTGCCTATTATTGTTTTTGCCGGGCTGTAATCAGCCGGTCCAGCTGGTTGGCAAAGGCCAGCCGGTCACCCTGGTTTAGTGCCGGTGGTCCACCGGTATTGACCCCGCTGGCGCGCAAGGTATCCATAAAGTCACGCATGTTCAGCCGCGCCCCGATGGTCTCCTTTGTATACAGCTCGCCACGCGGGTTGAGCGCGGCACAGCCCTTGCTTATGACCTCGGCAGCGAGTGGAATATCCGCCGTAATCACCAGATCCCCCGCACCTGAGCGGCGTACGATTTCATTGTCGGCTACGTCAAAACCGGACGCCACCTGCAGGGCGTTGATGTTGTCCGCGCGCGGAATACTGATCGGCTGGTTGGCCACCAGTGTCAGCGGCAGGCCGGTACGCTGTGCGGCACGAAACAGGATCTCCTTGATTGGTCTCGGACAGGCGTCCGCGTCTACCCAGATATGCATGATTAGTCCATGTTAATAAGGGGCTCTCCCCTGATCGAGTGGATGAATTACCGCTGCAGGGCCGGATTCACTTGTGCCCGGCGCTTTATCGGGTATTCGGCCAATCATGGCTGGTCGGTAGAGTCGACCCCGCAGTTCTGCTAACAGAAGTCTTGTCTAAAATACCATAACCCGCATCATGTTAGCCAAACACCAGTGACAACCCAAGCAGCAGTGGCGCCAGTATTGCCAGGGCCACATTAGCTCCAGGATATTGCGGATAGTTTCCTATTTCTTCCCCGTATTTAATTGCCCCGTACAAGGTAAACACTGCGAGCGGCATCGAAAACAGCACTATTAAACTCAATACGGGAAAATAGCCGCTCATGACGCAGGTGATAATAAACAGTGTCGCTGCCAATGCAAAAATCCCGTAGACCATATTACTTCGCCTTATTCCGTAGGCGATCGGGTAATGGTTACGACCCACACTGGCGTCTGCCTGAATGTCAGGGTATTGGTTAAGCAACAGCAGGTTGTTAACGAGAAAAAAGGGGATAACAGCAACAAGCCAGGATAAAGGCATATACCGGCCTGTCAGAACAAACTGGGTTCCCACAACCATCAGGAATCCAAAACCCAGACCAGGTGAAATCAGACACAGGTATGGTGATTTATTGATCCAGCCGGTATACGTAATGATCAATATAATACCGGCAATGCCGACTGGAACAATGGCCAAACCGTATTTCCATACAAAGAAACCGCCAATTAACAGAGTAGCGGCCAACGACGCCACACCAACAGCAAATACCACATTCACCATTTCCGGGTTTCCGGGCAAGGCGCCACTCCCGCCGCTGAATGGTGTTCTTGTCGTAGCCAAATCCAGCCCGCTGTTAAAATCGGAATACTCATTGAGCGTATTAACACTGATATGTGCAAGCAGCGCTCCGGATAATGCCAGAGCAAGCAAATATAAATCTACACTTTCCTGATTGGCGATAACGGTACTCACACCCAGGAAAACGCACACAGGAGTCAAAATAAGAAAGGGAATTCTTATTGACTGGATTATAGTTTTTAGCCAAATAAGCACAGCACCATATCAGTTGAAATGACTAACGCCACACATCACCGGCAGGGAAAAAAAGCAGAGCGAGGAACGAACGCCGTTTTTTGCTGTCCGAGTGCATGTGATTGTTATGGCCTTATTAACCCAGCTTCCTCGCAATATAAACCCCATAGCT
>JAUVNM010000037.1 GCA_030599705.1 Gammaproteobacteria bacterium | reverse complement strand
TCTCCATCGGCCTCAACTGTGCGCTCGGTGCCGACCAGCTGCGCCAGTACGTCGAGGAACTGTCACGCATCTCGGATGCCCGCGTATCAGCACACCCCAATGCCGGTCTGCCGAACGAGTTTGGTGAATACGATGAAACCCCGGAACAAATTGCCGCTGAACTGGGTGACTGGGCTGCCAACGGCTTCCTCAATATCGTCGGCGGCTGCTGCGGCACCACGCCGGAACACATCAAGGCGATCGTCGACACGGTGAGCCAGCACCCGCCACGCAAGATCCCCGACATCGACATCCAGTGCCGCCTGTCCGGACTGGAACCCTGCAACATTGGCAAGGACTCGCTGTTCGTCAATGTCGGCGAGCGCACCAACATCACCGGCTCGGCGCGCTTCAAGCGCCTCATCATGGAGGGCGACTACGAGACCGCGCTCGAGGTCGCGCGCCAGCAGGTCGAGAGCGGCGCCCAGATCATCGACGTCAACATGGATGAAGGCATGCTGGAATCGAAAGCAGCCATGGTGCGCTTCCTGAATCTGATCTCCGCCGAGCCGGACATCTCGCGCGTGCCGATCATGATCGATTCCTCGAAGTGGGAAGTGATCGAGGCCGGCCTGAAGTGCATCCAGGGCAAGGGGGTGGTGAACTCCATCAGCCTGAAAGAAGGCGAGGCCGAATTCATCCGCCATGCGCAGCTGGTCAGGCGTTACGGCGCCGCCGCCATCGTGATGGCCTTCGATGAAACCGGCCAGGCCGACACCCGTGAACGCAAGGTCGAGATTTGTGCGCGCGCCTATAAAATTCTGACCAGCCAGGTCGGCCTTGCGCCCGAAGACATCATCTTCGACCCGAACATCTTCGCCATCGCTACCGGCATCGAGGATCACAACAACTACGGCCACGATTTTATCGAGGCGACCCGCGACATCAAGCAGACCCTGCCGCATGCCCTGGTCTCCGGCGGTGTCTCCAACGTGTCGTTCTCGTTCCGCGGCAACAACCCGGTGCGTGAGGCCATCCACGCGGTGTTCCTGTACCACGCCATCCAGGCCGGCATGGACATGGGCATCGTCAACGCCGGGCAGCTGGCGATTTACGCGGACATCCCGGATGAGTTGCGCGAACGCGTCGAGGACGTGGTACTCAACCGGCGCGCGGACGGCACCGAGCGCCTACTGGAGATCGCCGACAAGTATCGCGGTGACGGCACCAGCACGGAGCAGGCAACAGACCTCGAGTGGCGCACCTGGGAGGTCAACAAGCGCCTCGAACATGCCCTGATCAAGGGCATCGCTGACTATATAGAAGAAGACACCGAGGCCGCCCGGCTCGCGGCCGAGCGTGCCCTGCATGTCATCGAGGGCCCGCTGATGGATGGTATGAACGTCGTCGGCGACCTGTTCGGTGCCGGCAAGATGTTTCTGCCGCAGGTGGTCAAGTCCGCACGCGTCATGAAAAAGGCCGTTGCCTGGCTGCTGCCGTTCATGGAGTCAGAGCAGGGCGACAGCATGCAGACCAACGGGCGCATCCTGATGGCGACCGTCAAGGGCGACGTGCACGACATCGGCAAGAACATTGTCGGCGTGGTACTGCAGTGCAACAGCTACGAGGTCATCGACCTCGGCGTCATGGTGCCGGCCGAGACCATCCTGAAGACGGCGCGCGAGAAAAACGTCGACATCATCGGCCTGTCCGGCCTGATTACGCCGTCGCTGGACGAGATGGTCCACATCGGCAAGGAAATGGAACGCCAGGGCTTTGAACTGCCGCTGCTGATCGGGGGCGCGACCACGTCGCAGATCCACACCTCGGTCAAGATCGATCCGCAGTACCGCGGCGCCGTGGTGTATGTCACGGACGCCTCACGGGCCGTGGGTGTCGCCAGCACGTTGCTGAGCGAGGACAAGCGCAAGGACTACATCGCCGGAATCAAGGAAAAATACCAGCAACTGCGCGAGCAGCGCGCCGGGCAGCAACAGACCCGACAACTGGCCACGCTGAAGGCGGCACGTGCCAACCGTTTTCAGACCGGCTGGAGCAACTACCAGCCGGTGACACCGGAATTTACCGGCACGCGGGTGTTTGCTGATTACCCGCTGGCGGAACTCGCCACCCGTATCGACTGGGGCCCGTTCTTCAAGGCCTGGGAACTGGCCGGCAAGTTCCCGCAGATCCTCGACGACGCGGTCGTCGGCCCGGAGGCGCGCCGGCTGTTTGATGATGCCACGGCCATGCTGCAGCAAATCATCCAGGAGAAATGGCTGACCGCGCGTGGCGTGATCGGGTTTTACCCAGCCAATAGTGTAAACCATGACGATATCGAGCTGTACACGGATGACAGTCGTAGTAAGGTGCTCGCGGTATTCCACCAGTTGCGCCAGCAGATGAACAAGCGCCACGAAGCCCCAAACCTGTGCCTCGCCGACTACATCGCCCCGAAGGACTCCGGTGTGGCCGACTACCTCGGCACCTTCGCGGTCACCACCGGAATCGGCATCGAAGCAAAGATCGCGGAATTCGAGGCAGACCATGATGACTACCACAGCATCCTGCTGAAGGCGCTGGCCGACCGCCTCGCCGAGGCCTTTGCCGAGCGCATGCACGAGCGTGTGCGCAAGGAATTCTGGAGCTATGCGCAGGGCGAGAACCTCAGCAACGAAGAACTCATCAAGGAAGAATACCGCGGCATCCGCCCGGCACCCGGCTACCCGGCCTGCCCGGACCACACGGAAAAAGGAATCTTGTGGGAACTGATCGACCCGGTGAGCAACGCCGGCATCAGCATCACCGAAAACTACGCCATGCTGCCCACCGCCGCGGTCTCCGGGTTTTATTTTTCCCATCCCGAGGCACGCTACTTCGGGATTGGCAAGATCGCCAAAGACCAGGTCGAGGACTACGCCAGGCGCAAGGGCATGACCGTCCCCGAGGCCGAACGCTGGCTGGCCCCGGTGCTGGGATATGGAATTTAATGGTGTCAGAGCACATTTGTTCCTAATATAAGCAATAAATGTGCTCTGACTCCTTCTCAACATAACGTCTTGACGTTATAGTGATATAGTGCTACATATATTCTTATGAGCAGCAACCCTAAACGTGCCACGGTATATTTTGACCCAGAGCTTCACCGTGCCCTACGGGTAAAAGCAGCTGAGACCGAGCGATCTATGTCGGATTTGGTCAATGAGGCAGTGCAATTAAGTCTTGCTGAGGATGCCGGGGACCTTGCTGCCTTCGAAGACAGAGTGAACGAGCCAAGCCTGCCTTATGAAGACGTCGTGAAAGATCTAAAACGGCGTGGAAAAATATAAGGTTTCAATCAAACGTTCTGCGGTAAAAGAGATAGAAGCTATACCGCAAAAGAAAGAACGGCAACGCATAATCCGGCGTATTGGCCAATTGGCTAAAGATCCCCGCCCGCCAGGTTCAAAGAAGTTATCCGGCCACTATAAGTTTCGTATACGTCAAGGTCCTTACCGAATTGTTTACAGTATCGAGGATAATGAACTTATTGTCGTTGTAGTGAAGGTGGGGCATAGAAAAGATGTGTATCGTGGCACCCTCTAACAATCGCCCAAGCCGACGATTCTGATATGGCCGACACGTCTTCTGTAAAAGGGTTCGGCTCTGACACCTTTTCAACACCCCGCCGTGTCGGCCAGAAGACAGTCTATACTTGGCGTATATCTGGAGAACGGGCGGGAATACCATGCAAGATTCCGGGGAAACAGTTGAAAGTGTCAGGGTCGCTTGCAAGATCTGCCTCGATGAAATCCCGCTGTCCGAAGCGCAGATCGAGGAGGCCAGTGATTACGTTCTGTATTTCTGTGGTCTGGAGTGCTATCAGATCTGGCGTGCGCGGGCGAACAGCGATGACTGACGAAGGAGAGGATACCGTGCTCACGGGACTGAACCGGCCCACCAAGGCGGGTGTCGAGGCGGCCATGGCAGGGCACGTAATCGAGCAGGCGGAACTGGTCGGGACCTACGAGAAATCGAGGTAGCTGCGATTGCCGATATGAAAGCCACCGCAGAACTTCAGGTCGTCCCGATCGGTGCCGGTGTTTCGGTGCGTACGGAAATTACCCGCGTCGTGGAGATGCTGGGGAACTACGATTTTATCGTGGAGACCCATGCCTCCGGCACCAATATCGAGGGTGAACTGGAGGCTATCCTCGACGCCCTGAAGACAATCCACGAAACCCTGCACAACGAGGGAACGGTGCGCCTCGTCAGCTACCTCAAGGTAGAGACCCGTACCGACAAGCCGCCGACGTTGGCGGGCAAACGGCTCGGGAAGTAAGTCGGTAATAACCGCCGTCAGGGCCACGGCTGCCTGTTCGAAGGCCTCTTCCGGGCTATGGCCCGTGCCACGCACCCCGATGTCGGCCTCGTGATGGAAGTGTGTCCACATGTCAGAGGTTCATGTTATACCGCTCGCTCATTTTCCCGCGTCCGGGAATGCCTTTCCCCGCGGGGGCGCGGGTCCTACAGGGACAGGTATTACCATGTACCGTAGGACCGGCGCCCTCGCCGGGAATATTCGGGATTCCCCGCGGGGGCGCGGATCCTACTCTATTTTGATGTAGGCAAATCCCTGGCCCTGCAGTTCCGCAATACGCACCACGCCGGACGGGACTTTCTCGACCCCCTTGTAAAGCTTGTCTTCCGGCAACTCGATCTGGGAGCGGGTGATATCGCAGAGTTCCAGCTTGACGTCCTGGACCGAGTTCAGCGAAACCAGGCGCCCCTGCAGGTTTGCACGACGTTCCTCGAGGGCCGCGTCGGCCGCAAACGGAGTTTTCTCCAGCTTCTCATCGGTCAGGAAGCGGATGCCGTGCGCGACGAACACAATGCGGACATCGTACTCGACCAGTTCATTCTGGTAGAACGTCACCATGTTATTGATGCTGGTGAGCATGGCGCTGAAGCGCCGCGGGTCGGAGAAGTCAGCATGGTAGACCACTTTTGCAACGTCGTCGGCGGCGCTGGCGGGTGCGGGTAGCAGGGATACTGCAACCAGTAACGGGATTAACAGTGATATACGTTTCAGTATGGAAAGCATGGTCGTCTCCTGTAATTCGTGTCTATTTCAGCAGCGGGTGATCGGCGGGTAACTGGCGTGATATCCACAGCGCCAGCTTGTGGCGCATGTTCGGCAGGCTCTCCTGGCCGCGCGCCAGCGGCTGGATCACCTTGTCGTGGACCAGCAGCTTGTAGATATATTCGATTTTCTCATTGTGCGTGTCGGTGGGATCGAATTCCACCACCCCGCGCTGCTCCGCGTATTTCACACCGGCATCGATGGCCTCCTTGAGTAACTGCGCCTCGTTCCTGAGTTTCTTCATGGGTAGTTCCACCTCGCGTGAGCAGATACATCCGGGTTCAATGCCTCACCCACATCTTAGTAAAATTTTCAGCTGTTTCACACTATAACGCGTACAATTACCGCATGAACCCTGTGAATATCAATGCCGCGAGCGCCACCGGCACGGACTGGCAGTCCATTGCGGATCAGTGCCTGGAAGAAATCGGGCAAGGCGATACACCGGCCAACCTCGGGCTTTTGTATGTCACCGAACCACTGGCGCCAGAGCTTGCAGGCCTGCTGGATCACCTGCGTAACAACACCGGGGTCGATGACTGGATCGGCTCGGTTGGCAGCGGCATTTGCACCACCGGCCGCGAGATCTACGACGAACCGGCCGCGGCCTTGATGCTGGCCACGCTACCCGAAAACAGCTATCGCATGTTGCCGTCCGGGATTGACTCCATGACCGACATGCTCACCGCCAACCGCAACTGGATTGCCGAGCAGGGCGTCCATTTCGGAATTGTCCACGGTGATCCGCGCAATAGCCACATGCCGCAACTCATCGAGTCACTGTCAGCGGAGCTGAACCCCGGGTTCCTGGTTGGCGGGCTGACCTCGGCTGACGATGCCGTGAACCAGCTGCAGATTGCCGGTGATCCCTGCCAGGAAGGCCTCTCCGGCGTGCTGATGTCATCCGGAATCCCGGTCATCAGCGGGCTCACCCAGGGTTGCACGCCGCTGGACAAAAAGCACACCATCACACGCTGCGAACACAACACCCTCATCGAGCTGGATGGGCGGCCGGCGCTGGACGTGTTCCGTGAGGACATTGGCGAAGTGCTGTCGAAAGACCTCTCGAAGGTGGCCGGTTATATCTTCGCCGGACTACCGGTCCCCGGGTCGGACACCGGCGATTACCTGGTGCGCAACCTGGTCGGCGTCGATCCGGAGCACAAGCTGCTGGCCATCGGGGACTATGTCGAGGAAGATGACAATATCATGTTCTGCCGGCGTGACGGCAAGACCGCCCGCATGGACATGCTGCGCATGCTGCGTGACCTGGGTAAGCGCGCACCGGGAGAAATCCGCGGCGGAGTGTACTACACCTGTCTCGGTCGCGGACGCCACCAGTTCGGCGAGGACTCGGAGGAGCTCAGGATGATCCGTGACGAACTCGGCGACTTTCCGCTGGTGGGCTTCTTCGCCAATGGCGAGATATCGCATAACCGTTTGTACGGCTATACCGGGGTATTAACGCTGTTCCTCTGATATAAAATTGTTGGGTTAGCCCGGAGGGCGTAATCCAACCTGCTTATCTTGAATGATTTTCCGTAGGAGCGGGCTGAAGGTGAGGCGCTTGCGCCGACAAGGTGAGCTTGCGAGAGGGTGGCCTGGGCCAGAGGCTGCCCTGGGGCATGCCCGCGAACCGTGGATTGTCCTGCACCGCATTCGCCAGCAAGCTGGCTCCTACATCCGCGACCACAATAATGCATGAGTGTCAGAAGTGAATCCTGGATACCTTAATCCGTATCTTTCCAGTACTGTTCAGTCGTGATATGCCCGGGTTCGCGGCGCTTGTTCTTTTTCATGCCGCGCGCTTCCAGCACTGCCGAGGTATCACGAACCATGCCCGGGTTGCCGCAGATCATTACCTGTGAAGTCCCGGCCATCAGTGGAATGCCGGCACGCGCCTCCAGTGCGCCGTTTTCGATCGCATCCGGGACACGCCCCTGGATGGCAAGGCCGGCATCCTCACGGCTGACGAACGCGATCATCTGCAGCTGCTCCGGGTGCGCGGCCAGCAGTGCCTCGATTTCCTCGTGGTAAGTCAGTTCTTCCCGGGTGCGCACGGCATGCACCAGTACGATTTTTTTGTAGCGTTGCCAGACCACGTCGGTGTTCAGGATGGAGAGGAACGGGCCGATCGCCGTGCCGGTTGACAGCATCCACAGGGTGTCCGCCTCCGGTACCTCATCGAGCACGAAAAAACCCGCCCCGCGTGGTGCGATAAATACCGGGTCACCGGCCTCGAGGTTGATCAGGTGATGGGTCAGCGGCCCATCCGTGACAATGATGAAATAGAATTCCAGCAGCGGGTTGTCCGGGCCATTGACGAAGGAGTAGGGGCGTGCAACGCGTTCCCCGTCGATATCCATGGCCAGCCGGGTGAACTGGCCGGCCGTGAACGGCACGATGTCCGCCGTGAGTTGCAGGGAATAGAGCTTGTCCGTCCAGCGCCGCAACTTGACGACCGTGCCTTCAACCCATTTGCTCATGACTGTTCCCGCACCTGGTTCTTTGATTGATGCGCTATCATAACGTACATTGACCATCGGCATCCTGCCGGTGCGGTTATGCAACAAGAGAAGCACTGAAAATGGAAGACATGGCTACATGGGAAATGGTACTGGTCGGGGCCCTCGTGGTCCTGGTGCTGTTCTGGATCAGCCCGGGCATCAAGCCCATGCTCGAGCAAAGCCGGCAGGCCGAGAAGGACTGGGCCGGGCTGCTGGTGCCGATCATCGCGGTCATTCTGTTCGTCATCCTGCTCATCAGTATGGTCTGAACCGACATGACCGCTGCGCTTGCCATCCGTGACCTGAAAAAGACCTACCGCAACGGTCACATCGCCCTGAAGGGAATCAGCCTGGAAGTTGCCGAGGGCGATTTCTTTGCGCTACTCGGCCCCAACGGCGCCGGCAAGTCGACCACCATCGGCATTGTCACCTCCCTCGTCAACAAGTCCGCGGGGGAAGTCTCCATCTTCGGGCACGATCTCGAAACCGACCTCGCCGCCGCCAAATCCTGTATCGGGCTGGTGCCGCAGGAGTTCAACTTTAACCAGTTCGAACCGGTCGGCGAAATCGTCGCCAACCAGGCCGGTTACTACGGTATCGAACGTCGTCAGGCGCTTGGCCGGGCAGAGCAGTACCTGCGCCGGCTGGGACTGTGGGAGAAACGCCGCGGCATGGCGCGGGAACTCTCCGGCGGCATGAAGCGCCGGCTGATGATTGCGCGCGCGCTGGTGCATGAACCGCGCCTGCTGATCCTCGACGAACCCACTGCCGGCGTCGATATCGAAATACGCCGATCCATGTGGGACTTCCTGCGCGAGATCAATGCCAACGGCACCACCATCATCCTGACGACACACTATCTGGAAGAGGCCGAGAGCATGTGCCGGAACATCGCCATTATGGACGAGGGCGAACTCATCGAGAACACCAGCACGCGGCGCTTGCTGAACACGCTGCACATGGAAACCTTCATTCTCGATATCGCGGACCCGCTGGAGAAACTGCCGGACCTGCCGGGACACAGCGTCAGGCTGGTCGATGAGTGCACCATCGAGGCGGATATCTGCCGTGACAAGGTGATCAACGACCTGTTCGCGGACCTGTCTGCACAGGGCATCCGGATTCTCAGCATGCGCAACAAGACCAACCGCCTCGAGCAGCTGTTTGTCCGGCTGGTGGAAGGCGGCTCCAGCGAGGCGGGCTGACCCATGACCCCGCAACAGAAACTCACGGCGCTGCGCACCATCGTTACCAGGGAGATCCTGCGGTTCGCACGCATCTGGATCCAGACAGTGCTGCCGCCGATGATCACCACGGCACTGTATTTCATCATTTTCGGTAATCTGATCGGTTCACAGATCGGCGACATGGACGGGTTCCGCTACATGGAATTCATCATCCCCGGAATCATCATGATGTCGGTCATCACCAATTCCTATGCCAACGTCGTGTCCTCGTTCTACGGCTCCAAGTTCCAGCGCCACATCGAGGAAATGCTGGTGTCGCCGGTACCGAACTACATCATCCTCACCGGTTTTATCACCGGGGGCGTGACGCGCGGCCTGGTGGTCGGGTGCGCGGTCACGCTGGTGTCGCTGTTATTCAATCCGCTGAGTATCTACAACCTGTGGGTCATGCTGAGCATGATCGTACTGACCGCCATCCTGTTCGCGCTCGCGGGGTTTATCAACGCCATCTATGCCCGGACCTTCGACGATATTTCGATTATCCCGACGTTCGTACTAACGCCGTTAACCTACCTTGGCGGCATCTTCTACTCGATCAATATGCTCCCGGAGTTCTGGCAGAAGGCCTCGCTCGCGAACCCGATTCTCTACATGATCAATGCCTTCCGCTACGGATTCCTCGGCATCACGGACATCAGCCTGCTGGCCTCCTACTCGATCAGCATCGGGTTTATCGTGGTGCTGTATACGTTCAGCATTTACCTGCTGAGGAAGGGGCAGGGGATACGGACCTGAACTAACAACCGCTGGTCGAATGAATTCGACCCTACACGTGAATTCTGATCGAGTTGTAGGGCGGAATTTATTCCGCCAGACAAACCATGCAGCTATTGTCCAACGCAGGTCGCGTTACGGCACAAGCGCCTAACCCGACCTACGGATTTCTCAGTATCAATTTGCCACCGGAGACTTTCAGTGCCAGCTCACCATCCAGCAGCGCCTGCAGGCGCTCACCCGCAAGCTTCCTGCGCCAGCCCTGCATGACCTCGGTGTCCCGATTTCCGGCAACGACTGA
>JAUVNM010000145.1 GCA_030599705.1 Gammaproteobacteria bacterium | reverse complement strand
CTGTGTATCGAGGCCGAGGTGAAGATGGTGGCCTGCCAGATGACCGTGGATGTGTTTGGCTTTGATGCCAGCGAGTTCATCCCGGAAGTCACGGACTTTGTTGGCGCGACCTCGTTCCTGCCGGTCGCACAGAAGTCCGATGTCTGCCTGTTTATTTGATTGAAACAAGGGGGCACGGTCTGTCGCCGTATTCCCGGGTGTCCCGCCTGAATCCGTGACGAGTACTATCGAGAGGCGTGCAATGTGCACGCCTTTCTTTTTTTCTGCAACCGGTTCAGGTGTGAGTTCCTTTTATGCGCCAGTTATATAATCCCGTTGAACCCTGTGCGACACATACCATCGAAGTGTCAGACGGGCACCGTCTGTACGTTGAGGAGAGTGGCCACACCGACGGCATACCGGTGGTATTTGTGCATGGTGGACCGGGGGCAGGGTGTGAAACCTGGCACCGTCGCTTCTTTGATCCCAAGGTGTACCGGGTCATCCTGTTTGACCAGCGGGGTTGCGGGCGCTCCCTGCCGCATGCCTCGCTGGAAGGGAATACAACCGGGAACCTCGTTGCTGACATGGAGACGATCCGCGCGCAGCTCGGTGTCGATCAATGGATTGTTTTCGGTGGTTCCTGGGGCTCGACACTGGGCCTGGTCTATGCGGAGACCCATCCGTCACGCGTACTTGGCCTGATTCTGCGCGGGATCTTTCTGTGCCGGCCGCGTGATATCCACTGGTTTTACCAGGACGGCGCCAGTTTCCTGCTCCCGGACTACTGGAATGATTACCTGCAGCCAATTCCGGAAGAGGAACGCGGCAACCTGGTCGAGGCCTATTACCGGCGTCTGACCGGTGATGACGAGCTGGTGAGAATGGCGGCTGCCAAGGCCTGGTCGTTATGGGAAGGCCGGGCCTCAACGCTATTGCCACGGGCAGCGGTCGTGGACCATTTTATCAACCCGCATACCGCACTCAGCCTGGCACGGATTGAATGCCATTATTTTATGAATGACAGTTTTCTGGAGCCCGACCAGATTCTGAACAATGCCGGATGCCTCCAGGGTATCCCGGGTGTCATCGTGCATGGCCGCTATGATGTGGTGTGCCCGGTTGAGCAGGCATGGGAACTGCGCAATGCCTGGCCGGATGCACGCCTGCAGATTATCCCCGATGCCGGACATTCGGCGACTGAGCCGGGCATTGTGGATGCCCTGATGACGGCAACCAGCCAGTTCGCAATGCGTTTCCGATGATCGGTTTGCTGCAGCGGGTGCAATCTGCCGGAGTCCATAGTGCCGGAGAGTGCGTCGCTGATATCGGACCCGGCCTGCTGGTGCTGGTCGGTGTACAGCGGGGCGATACGGAAAGGGAAGCCGGCCGCCTGCTGGAGCGTTTGCTCGGGTATCGCGTGTTCCCGGACAGTGCGGGGAAGATGAATCTTGCCATCAGCGATACCGGTGGCGAATTGCTGCTGGTGCCCCAGTTTACGCTGGCGGCGGATACCCGCAAGGGTATGCGGCCCGGCTTCAGCCCGGCAGCCGCCCCCGGCCTCGGTGAGCGACTGTTTGAGCGGCTGGTGGCACTGGCACAACAACGCTACGACCGGGTTGCCTGCGGGCAGTTTGGCGCCGATATGCAGGTGGCGCTGGTGAACGACGGCCCGGTGACCTTTTGGCTGGAAGTGACACCGCCACCGTCTGGATAGGGCGGGGACACCGGCAGTGTCCGTGGCGTTGAACGTGTCGCCTGGCCGTGTATCCGGCTAATTGTCTGTTCATATTGGGATATTGAGTCGCAGTTTGCGCCTAAAACAGTTCTATCCGGCGGTATTTTTCGTTACGATTACACTAATTGCCGGAAGTTTCACCGGCACACGGGAATACACCATCAGTCATGTCACAGCGGACCGCCGCGGTTAATCGGGAAACCCTGGAAACACAGATCACGGTATCCGTGAATCTGGACGGGCAGGGCAAGGCAACACTGGATACCGGCCTGCCGTTCCTTGAACACATGCTGGAACAGGTGGCACGGCATGGCCTGATCGATATTGAAGTCACGGCGAAGGGTGATTTGCACATTGATGCCCATCACACGGTCGAGGATATCGGCATTACCCTGGGTCAGGCCATGGGACAGGCCATTGCCGACAAGCGCGGCATCCGGCGCTACGGTCACGCCTATGTACCCCTCGACGAGGCCCTGTCACGGGTAGTCATTGATTTTTCCGGGAGGCCGGGTCTGGTATACCAGGCACAATACCCGCGCGCCCGAGTGGGTGATTTTGATGTTGACCTGATCCACGAGTTTTTCCAGGGCTTCAGCAACCATGCGCTGGTGACCCTGCACATTGATTGCCTGCGCGGAGATAATTCGCATCATGTCGCCGAGACGATATTCAAGGCGTTCGGACGTGCCATGCGCATGGCGCTGGAACCTGATCCGCGGATGGGTGATCAGATGCCCTCAACCAAGGGGAGTCTCTGACTATCCCTGAATTACCGGGTAACCGGTGTCGGCCGGTTATCTGCTTTTTTGTCTTATGTCCTCTATTGCAATCATCGACTACGGCATGGGAAACCTGCACTCCATTGCCAAGGCGCTTGAACATGTAGCGGGCAGGAACCGGGTGCGTGTCAGCAGTGAGCGCGATGACATCCTGGCAGCCGACCGGGTTGTGTTCCCGGGTGTGGGCGCGATTCGTGACTGCATGTCCGAGTTGCAGCGCACGGGTCTTGACGAGGTGGTTATGGATGTGGCCCGGTCAAAACCGTTGCTGGGCGTATGCCTCGGCATGCAGGCCCTGCTCGACAGCAGCGAGGAAAACCAGGGAATCCCGTGTCTCGGTATTATCCCCGGCAGAGTGCAGCACTTTACAGAGTCTATCGGCCAGGCCGCTACAGCAGGGCGCCTCAAGATACCGCACATGGGCTGGAATCAGGTGCAGCAGCAGGGAACACACCCCATGTGGCGGGATATCCGGGACGGCAGCCGGTTCTATTTTGTACACAGTTACTACGTTGCCCCGAAGGCGGACACTGACGTGGCCGCAACGACCCCCTACGGTATCGATTTTGCCTCGGTGATAGCGCGTGACAATGTCTTTGCCGTGCAGTTTCACCCGGAGAAAAGCCAGCATGCGGGGCTGGGTCTGTTGTCAAATTTTGTTAACTGGAACGGAGAATCCTGAAGCATGTTGCTGATACCTGCGATTGATCTCAAGGATGGCAAGTGCGTGCGTCTGCGGCAGGGAAAGATGGAGGACGCGACCGTATTCGGCGATGATCCCGTCGCAGTGGCGCAGCGCTGGGTCGATGCCGGGGCGCGACGCCTGCACATGGTAGACCTGAATGGCGCCTTTGCGGGCAAGCCGGTCAATGCCGGTGCGATCAAGGCGGTTGCCGAGGCCTTTCCGGAGCTGCCCATCCAGGTCGGCGGCGGGATTCGTGATGAGGATACCGTGCAGGCGTACCTGGAGGCCGGGGTGCAGTACACCATTATCGGGACCAGGGCCGTCAGTGCCCCGCATTTCATCAATGACCTGTGCCTGGAATTTCCCGGCCACATTATTGTCGGCCTGGATGCGAAAGACGGCAAGGTGGCGATAGACGGCTGGTCGAAGCTGTCCAATCACTCCGCAATCGATATGGCGCAGCATTTTGAACAGGACGGGGTAGCGGCCATCGTGTTCACGGACATCGGCCGTGACGGCATGATGAGCGGCGTGAATGTCGACTCAACCGTAGAGCTTGCACAGGCGATCCATATTCCTGTGATCGCCTCGGGCGGTATTACCAGTCTCGATGATATTCGTGCCCTGTGTGCTGTGACCGACGAAGGTATCATGGGGGCGATTACCGGGCGGGCTCTCTACGAAGGCACGCTGGATCTTGCCGAGGCGCAACAGCTTGCCGACGAACTGTGCGGCAAACCGGAGCAATAACCCGATCATGGGACTGGCAAAGAGAATCATCCCCTGCCTGGACGTCGATGCGGGCCGTGTCGTCAAGGGTGTGCAGTTCGTGGATATTCGCGATGCCGGCGATCCGGTGGAAATAGCACGGCGCTACGATGAGCAGGGCGCCGATGAGATAACCTTTCTCGATATTACCGCGAGTTCAGACCAGCGTGAAACCATGGTCCACGTGGTCGAGCAGGTTGCCGGCGAGGTGTTTATTCCATTGACCGTCGGTGGCGGGATCCGGGAAGTCGCCGATATCCGGCGACTGCTGAATGCCGGGGCCGACAAGGTGGGAATCAATACCGCGGCGGTCAGCAAGCCGGAGTTTGTCCGTGAGGCCGCCGGGCGTTTCGGCTCACAATGTATTGTCGTGTCCATTGATGCCCGGCAGGTCAGCAATGCAGACGCACCGCTGCGCTGGGAAATCTTTACCCACGGCGGGCGCAAGCCCACCGGCATCGACGCTGTCGAGTGGGCGCAACGCATGGTCGATTACGGAGCCGGCGAGATCCTGCTGACCAGCATGGATCGTGACGGGACCCGTGACGGCTTTGACCTGGCATTGACGTCGATAATCAGTGATACGGTAGACGTTCCCGTGATTGCATCCGGCGGTGTTGGAAACCTTGATCATCTTGTTGATGGGGTGCTAAGGGGCAGGGCCGATGCGGTGCTCGCCGCAAGTATTTTTCATTTCGGTGAATTTACGGTTGGTGAGGCGAAACAGCATATGGCTGCTGCCGGCATTGAAGTCAGGTTGTGAACCGCGGAGCGCGTGATGAGTACGGACTGGCTGGATGATGTGAAATGGACGGCTGATGGCCTGGTACCGGCCATCGCCCAGGACCGGCAGGATGGTGCTATCCTGATGGTCGCCTGGATGAATCGTGAAGCATTGAGCCTGACGGCCAGCGAGGGCAGGGCGGTATACTGGTCACGGTCACGCCGGAAATTGTGGCGCAAGGGTGAAGAATCCGGAAACGTGCAGCGTGTCAGCGAGATCCGCCTTGACTGTGACAATGATGTCATCATGCTGCAGGTAGAGCAGCGTGGCGGGATAGCCTGCCATACCGGTCGCCGCAGCTGCTTTTTCAAACGGCTTGAGGATGGCAAGTGGGAAACAATCGAACCGGTCCTGAAGGACCCGGATGAAATGTACGGCAAGCGCTGAGCCGGGAGACCGGCAGGTTACCAGGATGAGCGATACACTTGAGAAGCTGGCTGCAGTTATCGAGCAGCGCAAGCAGGCAGACCCGAACAGTTCTTATGTGGCCGGCCTGTATGCAAAAGGCCTGGATGAAATCCTCAAGAAAGTTGGTGAGGAGGCGATTGAAACGGTGATTGCCGCAAAGGGGGGTGACGCTGCGCAGCTGGTCCATGAGACTGCCGACCTGTGGTTCCATACCCTGGTCATGCTGGCGGCCCGCGGCCT
>JAUVNM010000009.1 GCA_030599705.1 Gammaproteobacteria bacterium | reverse complement strand
CCAGGCATCGATGTGCGCACGCGACTCGGCCGTCAGCAGTTCGGACTTGTCGATCGGTGTGTTCATATCATGTTTTTTCGATTCATTGCCGGTAACCACGGAGTCCTGCGGTCCCAGATACCGTAGATAGCGCCGGTAGGAGCGAGCTTGCTCGCGAACAGGGAAGTAGCAACTGCGGAAAGTTCGCGGGCGAGCCCGCTCCTACATTGAATCCGGGTCATCGATCAATCTCCCCGAATACGATATCCTGGGTGCCGATCACGGCCACCACATCGGCCAGCATGTGCCCACGTACCATTTCGTCCATGGCCGAGAGGTGGGCAAAGCCGGGCGCGCGCACCTTCAGGCGGTACGGCTTGTTGGCGCCATCGGAAATGATATACACACCGAACTCGCCCTTCGGGTGCTCGATGGCCGCGTAGGCCTCGCCCTCGGGTACGCAGAAGCCCTCGGTAAACAGCTTGAAGTGGTGGATCAGGGCCTCCATGTCCGCCTTCATTTCCTCGCGCCGCGGCGGGGCGACCTTGTAGTCTTCCAGCATCACCGGGCCGGGGTTGCGGCGCAGCCAGTCAATGCACTGCCGGATAATCCGGTTGGACTGGCGCATCTCCTCGATGCGCACCAGGTAACGGTCATAGCAGTCACCGGTAGCGCCGACCGGGATATCAAAATCCATGCGGTCGTAGACTTCATAGGGCTGTTTCTTGCGCAGGTCCCACTCGATACCGGAGCCGCGCAGCATGGGGCCAGTGAAACCGAGCTGCATGGCGCGTTCCGGCGACACGACACCGATACCGACGGTGCGCTGTTTCCAGATGCGGTTGTCGGTCAGCAGGGTCTCGTAGTCATCCACGCAGCCGGGAAAACGGTCGGTGAAGGCCTCGATAAAATCCAGCATGGAACCCTGGCGGTTTGCGTTCTTTTTATCGACCTCCTTCTGGCTATGCCACTTCGAGGCCTCATACTTCGGCATGCTGTCCGGCAGGTCGCGATACACACCGCCGGGCCGGTAATAGGTGGCATGCATGCGGGTACCGGAGACGGCCTCGTACAGGTCCATCAGGTCCTCGCGTTCGCGGAAGGCGTACAGAAAGATGGTCATCGCGCCCACGTCGAGGCCGTGCGCGCCGATCCACAGCAGGTGGTTCAGGATGCGCGTGATTTCGTCGAACAGGACGCGTATGTACTGTGCGCGTACCGGCGGCGTGATGCCGAGCAGTTTTTCCATCGCCAGCACATAGCCATGCTCATTGCACATCATGGAGACATAGTCGAGCCGGTCCATGTAACCGATGCTCTGGTTCCACGGCTTGCTCTCGGCGAGCTTCTCCGTGGCGCGGTGCAGCAGGCCGATATGCGGGTCGGCGCGCTCGATCACCTCACCGTCCATCTCCAGCACCAGGCGCAACACCCCGTGGGCGGCCGGATGCTGCGGGCCGAAGTTCAGGGTAAAGTTGCGGATTTCCGGCATGGCCTACTCCGCCGGCTCCGCGACCGGTGGTTCCGCTGCAGCGCCAGCAGCAACAGTCTCCGGTTCGGTAACTTTCGCAGCGCGAATCACCTTCGGCACCAGTACCCGCGGCTCGATACTGACCGGCTGGTAGACGACGCGCTGCTTTTCCGGGTCATAGATCACTTCCACGTTGCCGCTCAGCGGAAAATCCTTGCGGAACGGGTGGCCGATGAAACCGTAGTCGGTCAGCAGCCGGCGCAGGTCGGGATGACCTGCATAGAGAATACCGTACAGATCGAAGGCCTCACGCTCGTACCAGTCGGCACTGCTCCAGACAGAGATCACGGACGGTATCACCGGCAGGCCATCGTCCGGGGCATAGATGCGCACCCGCAGGCGCTGGTTGTTCTTGATGGAAAGCAGGTGCATGACAGAGGCAAAGCGGCGCGGCGTGCGCGGCTGCTCCACCACCAGGTCCCCGGTCACCGCCCGCAGGCGCCCGGCAGTTTGTGCCTCGACGCCGCGGCTGAAGCCGCTGCCGCTGGTTTCCTCGGTCGCCCACTCGTCCTTGCCGTAATTCAGGTAATCGACACCGCATACATCCAGCAATATCTCGAAACCGAACTCCTTTGTGTCGCGCAGTTGCGTGGCGACCTCGATCAGGTTTTCAGGTGCCACCTCGATGGTGACTTCACCCGTCGCGACCGTTATGTCCTGCAGGCTTTCGCCCAATCGGTCCTGCAGGTGCTCCGCGAGCTGGGTGCTGGTGTCTGACATGGAAACGGCCCTTAGCGGGCAATGGTGTTGGTACGCTTTATCTTGTTCTGCAGCTGTATGATGCCGTAGAGCAGGGCTTCCGCCGTCGGCGGGCAGCCGGGCACATAAATATCGACGGGGACAATACGGTCACAACCACGCACCACGGCATAGGAATAATGGTAATAACCACCGCCGTTCGCGCAGGATCCCATGGATATGACCCAGCGCGGTTCCGGCATCTGGTCATAGACCTTGCGCAGCGCGGGCGCCATCTTGTTGCACAGGGTACCCGCCACAATCATGACATCCGACTGGCGCGGGCTGCCGCGGAAAAGAATACCGAAACGATCGAGATCATAACGCGAGGCACCGGCCTGCATCATTTCGACGGCACAACATGCCAGCCCAAAGGTCATCGGCCACATGGAACCGGTGCGCGCCCAGTTAATCAGGGCGTCGGCCGAGGTAGTGATATAACCTTCCTTCAGTATGCCCTCTATTCCCATTCCAGTGCACCCTTCTTCCACTCGTAGATAAAGCCGATCACCAGGATCCCGAGGAACACCATCATCGCGATAAAACCGAACATGCCGATGGAATCGAGCACAATGGCCCACGGAAACAGGAAGGCAATCTCGAGGTCGAAAATAATAAACAGGATAGCGACCAGGTAGTAACGCACATCGAAACGCATGCGGGTGTCTTCGAAGGGCTCGAAGCCACATTCATACGGGGAAAGTTTTTCGCTGTCCGGTTTGCCGGGCGCCAGCACGAAGCCGGCGAGGATCGGAAGTACACCGATCGCGATACCGATCGCGATAAAGCTCATGATGGGCAGGGAGTTTTCCAGCATCACTCTCGTCTCTGCGCGGGGCCGGGATATGCCCGCGCGGGCCTTGTTTTATTTAATTCAGACTGACCACGGAAAAAGATTGTGCAGTCTAGGCCAGACAGACAATGGGTGTCAAGTTGGCCTCACCCTAATTATAATATAAATATCATATAGTTAGGTGAGTTTTTAGGGGTATAAAAAAACCGCATGAATACCCCCTTGGGGAGACTCCCGGCACAGCTGATCAAGCAGCTCCGGGCTTGTGCATCCATGCTGTTGCAATCATGTTGGTGCCGATGGCCGGAGTCGAACCGGCACGGCTTGCGCCACTGCCCCCTCAAGACAGCGTGTCTACCAATTCCACCACATCGGCGTGCATTTAACGGATCTTGTGTTGTTAAGACGGCTACTCGGGCAGGTCATCCGCGCCAGCTGGTGCTGCGGGAGCCGCGGGGACATCATCGGCAGCTGCAGGATCCGGTGCAACCGATGGCAGGTCCTGGGCCTCCACCTCGAGTTGTTCGAGTGTCTCGATGACCTGTTCCTCTGCAGCCACTTCCTGGCGGGCCGCTTCCTGTTGCTCGATTTGCTCGGCAAGACTGCTGGTCCCGTTACCGCTGGTGCGCACCAGCGGTGATGCAATCAACAGGCAGTTGATAAAAAAGACGGCACCGAGGATGCCGGTGGCCCGGGTGAAAAACGAGCCGGAGCCGCGTGCACCCAACACCGTCCCCGATGAGCCACTGCCAAAAGCGGCTCCCATATCAGCGCCCTTGCCATGCTGCAGCATGACCAGGGTGATGATGCTGATTGAAACAACGATCTGTGTTACCAGTAGAAATGTAAACATAGAATTACCACTACGTAATATATAGTAAGGTTTATCAGGCGTTCCCGGCGCGACCGATATCGAGAAAATCATCCGGTTTCAACGATGCCCCGCCAATCAGGCCACCGTCGATATCCACCATGGTCTGCAGCTCGGCCGTATTGCCCGGGTTCATACTGCCACCATAGAGAATACGCACAGTATCTGCCACGCCGCTATCCAGTCCAGCGAGCTTGCCGCGGATGAAGGCATGCACTTCCTGCGCCTGATCCGGGGTCGCGGTCTTGCCGGTGCCGATCGCCCAGACCGGTTCATAGGCAATCACGCATTCACCGATCGCACCAATACTTTCCAGGTCGATGACCGCATCCAGTTGCCGGGCCACTACCTGTTCGGTCACCCCCTGCTCGCGCTCGTCCAGGGTTTCACCCACGCACAGGATCGGCACCAGTCCCGCCTTGCGGGCCGCGGCAAACTTGCGCGCGGTACATTCATCGTTCTCACCGTAAATGCTGCGACGCTCGGAGTGGCCGACGATGACGTAGCGGCAACCGATGTCCGTCAGCATGCCGGGCGCGACTTCACCGGTATGGGCGCCGGCTTCATGGTCATTGACATCCTGGGCTCCCAGGGTAATTCCGGACCCCTCGATCATGCCCGCAACCTGCGGGATATAGACATACGGCGGACACACGGCCATCTCGGCTGTGGTAACGCTGTCCAGCCCACCCTTGATTCCGTCAATCAGCACCTTGATACTGTCGAGCGAACCGTTCATTTTCCAGTTTCCGGCAACCAGCGGCTGACGCATGTCCTGCTCCCATAAAAATGAACGGCGTAGCTTAGCCACCCAGCCTGGAAAAATCAATTAACACAGGGAACTACCTGAAATATTGATACTTAATCCCTGGCTATACGCAGGGCAGGCACGGCAAAACAAGGCAGACGGAGCCAATTTAATGAAACCGACAGAGAACGAAATGGAAATGGCCATCGTGGCCGCCGAGGCAATCCGCGAGTCCGGCGCGGACGAACACCACGTCGCCAGGACACTACTGTACCTGTATCAGCGCCTGCAGGTCCTCGAACAGGTGCACGCGGCCGCGGAACACTACCTGCATTTTGGCCAGGAAGAACCACGGCACGCGGAACTGGTGCTGGCAATCGAAGCCGCCAGGAAAACCGAACAGCGGGAAAGCGGGAGTGGAGAGGAAGACCCGGAACTGGGTTAAAACGCCGGGTCGATATCTAAAATCTGATTGGCCCTTTCCCTGATTGAGTGGGTAGATTACCGTTGTAGGGCCGAATTCATTCGGCCAAACATGACAGCATCTGGATGACAGATCGCGATGAAATGCCGATGGCCGAATGAATTCGGCCCTACAGTTTTGCTAACAGCCTAGACGGCGGCGGCAACTTTTGAAGCGAGCTGGCCCGCTTCTGCTATCACCTGCTGTTCATCCTCGCCTTCCACCATAACGCGTACCACAGGTTCAGTGCCCGAAGGTCGCAGCAGGACCCGGCCCCTGCCTGCCAGGCGTTGTTCAATCGACTTGACCGCTTCCTGCACCGCCGGTGTGGCATCCAGATTCACACCGTTAGCCACCGGTACGTTGATCATGTGTTGCGGGTACTTGCTCATGCCGCTCTTGAGTTCATGCAGTGACTTGCCGCTTTGTACCATAACCGCCAGTACCTGCAATGCGGAGATAATACCGTCACCCGTGGTAGTACGGTCCAGGCAGATAATATGGCCGGATGATTCCCCACCCAGTACACCATCGGTCTGCTTCAGCATTTCCAGTACATAACGGTCACCGACATTGGCCCGTGCGAAAGCGATATCATGCGACTGCAAGGCATGCTCCAGACCAAGGTTGCTCATCAGGGTACCGACCACGCTCCCCTGCAGGGTTCCCTGCTGCTTGCGGGACATGGCAATAATGAACAACAGCTCATCACCGTCGACCAGCTCACCCTTATTGTCCGCCATAATGACCCGATCACCGTCACCGTCCAGCGCAATACCGGCATCCGCGTTGTGTTCCTGCACCATCTTCTGCAGCCGCTCCGGCTGCGTGGAACCGCATTCCCGGTTGATGTTCAGACCGTCCGGTTCGGTGCCAACGGTAATGACTTCTGCGCCGAGTTCATCGAATACACTCGGGGCCACCTGGTAGGTTGCGCCGTTTGCGCAATCGACTACCAGTTTCAGCCCCTTCAGGGACAGGGTCATCGGTATGGTGCTCTTGCAGAATTCAATATAGCGACCACGGGAATCCTCGACACGCTCCACCTTGCCAAGCTGCGCGGAATCCACCGTCTCCATGGGCTTTTCGAGTTCCGCCTCGATGGCCATCTCGACCTCTTCCGGCAACTTGGTACCGGCGCTGGAGAAAAACTTGATGCCGTTATCGGCATAGGCGTTGTGCGATGCACTGATGACAATCCCGGCACAGGCGTGCAGGGTGCGGGTTAGATAGGCAATGGCCGGCGTCGGCATGGGTCCCAGCAAGCGGATATCCACTCCCGCCGCCGACAGCCCGGCTTCCAGCGCCGACTCGAACATGTAACCGGAGATGCGGGTGTCCTTGCCGATAATAACGAGGCCGCAACCGGCAGAACCCAGTACCCGGCCCGCCGCCCAGCCCAGCTTGAGCATAAATTCCGCCGTGACCGGGTATTCCCCGACCCGCCCGCGGATGCCATCGGTTCCGAAATATTTTCTCGTCACGGTCACGTCCTTTTCCATATTTCCATCTTAGCGCAAAACGATCCGGATAATTCAGGGATCCGGGGCCAATGACGTCCCATCGCCCACTGTCCGGACCGCCTGGCACATCCGCACCGCCTCAACGGTTTCCCGCACATCGTGGCAGCGGATCACGGCGGCCCCCTGCCAGGCCGCGAGCACAGCCAGCGCAATACCGGGGTATAAACGGTTATCGACCGGAAGGTCGAGTACCTTACCGATGAGTGACTTGCGTGACAGGCCGACCAGTACCGGGTAGCCCTGGCTGACCAGCCGGTCGAGATGGCGCAGCAGCTGCAGGTTATGTTCCACGGTCTTGCCAAAGCCGAAGCCCGGATCGATGAGGATGCGCCCGGACGGGATCCCGGCCGCGATGCACGCCGCGGCGCGGGCGCTCAGGAATCCGGCCACCTCATCGACCACGTCCGTGTACCCGGGATTGTCCTGCATGGTTTCCGGGAGCCCCTGCATGTGCATCAGGCACACCGGCACACCCAGGTCTGCGGCAGTAGCGACCGCTCCCTGCGCCTGCAGGGCGTAGACATCATTGATCAGGCCGGCGCCGGCCGCCACGGCCGCGCGCATGACTTCCGGCTTGCGGGTATCGATCGACACCGGTACCGGGATGGTGGACTGCAATGCCTCGATAACCGGCAGGACCCGGCGCAATTCTTCTGCTACCGGGACCGGCTGCGCGCCGGGCCGGGTGGATTCACCGCCGATATCGATGATGGCAGCACCCTCCCCGACCATGCGTTGCGCCTGCTCCACGGCCTTGCCAGGATCAAGGAATGCGCCGCCGTCGGAGAAGGAATCGGGGGTGACATTGAGTACGCCCATCACCTGCGGTCGGGACAGGTCCAGCGTCTTGCCGTTGCAATCGAGAATTTTGTTCGGCGGGGGCGAATTCACAGCTGTCCTGCGAAATTGAAATTGTAGACGTAGGAGCCAGCTTGCTGGCGAATCCGGTATCCGGGAAGACCGCGTTCGCGGGACCGCCCGCTCCTACAAAATACCGTTTCGTTGCAGGAGCCAGCTTGCTGGCGAATCCGGTGTTCGGGAATACTGCACAGTATTGTACCGCCGGAGGTGCTTCAGTGCTGCCCGGCGGGACCGCCGATCTTGCCTTCCTTCTTGTCGTCCTTGTCGGCCGTGTCCGGCGGGGTACCGGAACTGGCCTTCGGCTCGGAGTCTTCCCAGTCCCGTGGTGGACGCGGTGGCTTGCCGTCCATGATGTCATTAATCTGGTCACTGTCGATGGTTTCGTACTTGATGAGTGCTTCCGCCATCGCGTGCAGCTTGATGAGGTTCTCCTTCAGGATGGTCTCGGCACGCGTGTAGGCAGTGTCGATAATGGCGCGGATTTCCTGGTCAATATCGTGCGCCGTTTCATCCGATACGCTCTTGTGCTGTGCAACCGAGTGTCCCAGGAACACTTCCTCCTGCTCGTCGCTGTAGGTCAGCGGCCCGAGCTTGTCCGACAGACCCCACTTGGTGACCATGTTGCGCGCCAGTTCCGTGGTGCGCTGGATATCATTCGATGCGCCGGTGGTCACCTTGTCGGCGCCGAAGACCAGCTCCTCGGCAATACGACCGCCGAACAGGCTGCAGATCTGGCTTGTCAGGTGTTCCTTGCTGAAACTGTAGCGGTCCTGCTCCGGCAGGAACATGGTCACGCCCAGCGCCCGGCCACGCGGAATAATGCTGACCTTGTAGACCGGGTCATGCGACGGCATCAGGCGGCCGATAATCGCATGACCGGCTTCGTGATAGGCCGTCAGTTTCTTCTCTTCCTCGCTCATCACCATGGACTTGCGTTCCGCGCCCATCATGATCTTGTCCTTGGCCTTCTCCAGGTCGTCCATATCGACCAGGCGCTTGTTGGCACGGGCGGCAAACAGCGCGGCCTCGTTTACCAGGTTGGCCAGGTCGGCCCCGGAGAAACCCGGCGTGCCGCGCGCGATAATGCTGGCCTTGACGTTGTCGTCAAGCGGCACCTTGCGCATGTGGACTTTCAGTATCTGTTCACGCCCGCGCACATCCGGCAGCGGCACCACCACCTGGCGGTCAAAACGGCCGGGGCGCAACAGCGCGGGATCCAGCACGTCCGGGCGGTTGGTCGCGGCAATGACGATGACACCTTCATTGCCCTCAAAGCCGTCCATCTCGACCAGCAACTGGTTGAGTGTCTGCTCGCGTTCGTCGTGACCACCGCCGAGACCCGCGCCGCGATGACGCCCGACGGCATCGATCTCATCGATAAAGATAATGCAGGGGGCGTGTTTCTTGGCCTGCTCGAACCTGTCACGCACCCGGGAGGCACCGACACCGACGAACATCTCCACGAAGTCGGAACCGGAAATAGTGAAGAACGGAACCTTGGCTTCACCGGCAATGGCCTTGGCCAGCAGGGTCTTGCCGGTACCCGGGGCACCGACCATCAACACGCCACTCGGGATCTTGCCGCCGAGGCGCTGGAACTTGCCGGGATCACGCAGGAACTCCACCAGTTCACCGACTTCTTCCTTGGCTTCCTCGACACCGGCCACGTCGGTAAAATTGATCTTGACCTGGTCCTCGCCGAGCATGCGCGCACGGCTCTTGCCGAATGACATGGCCCCGCGGCCACCGGCACCGCCCTGCATCTGGCGCATAAAGAAAATCCACACCCCGATCAGCAGCAGCATCGGGAACCAGGAGATGAAAATCTGCATCAACAGCGACTGCTGGCCCGGTGACTTGACGTTGACCTCGACCCTGTTGCTCAACAGATCATCGAGCATCTTGGGATCTTCGGGTGGCGTCTGGGTGATGAACTGGCTGCCGTCGACGCGTGTGCCTTCCACGGTGTGGTCTTCAATTTCCACGCGGCGCACGTTGCCCTGCTGCACCTCGGCAATAAAATCGGAATAGGTGACGGTCTGGGTGGTGGTCCGGGACGGACCGAAGTTGTTGAATACCGACATCAACACGACGGCAATAACCACCCACAAAATCATGTTTTTTACAAGATCGTTCAAACCGGCTACCTCGTGTACTGGCGGAAACTGCTGATGCCCTCACCCCGTTTTGTCGACGGGTAACAGGCGTTACTTTAAAGACATTATGACATATCCACTGCCCGATAGTGCCGCGCCAGCACATAGACCTCGCGGCTTCTCGGACGCGATGCCCGGGGTTTGCGGACCTTCACCTGTTGGTACTGCGACCGCAACCCCTTGACCAGCGCATCGAAACCCTCCCCCTGGAAGGCCTTGAACAGCAAATCCCCTCCCTTGCGCAGGACATTGGCGGCGAAATCAACGGCCAGTTCCGCCAGATACATGCTGCGCGGCTGGTCAACCGCATCCATGCCACTGATATTGGGCGCCATGTCCGACATTACAAGGTCTACCCGGTCGTCACCCAGTAATTCCATAAGTAAATCAACAGGTTCACTCTCAGTAAAATCCCCCGTCAGGAACTCCACCCCGACCAGCGGTTGCATCGGCAGGATATCCAGCGCAAGTATCCGGCCCTTGCCCTGCAACAGCCGGGCAGCGTACTGGGACCAGCCACCCGGGGCGGCGCCCAGATCGACCAGCGTCATCCCGGGCCGTAGCAGCCGGTCCTTCTGCTGGATCTCCTCCAGCTTGTAGACGGCTCGCGAACGGTAGCCCTCGCGTTGTGCACGCTTGACATACTCATCATCAAAATGGGATTTCAGCCAGCGCTGACTGCTCTTGCTCCTGGCCACGGCCATGATCTCCTGTTGTCGCTACCGAACAGCATACCCGTATAATGCCATTCTCATGCGAAACACCACCAGTACGCCACTCACCGAACAACAAAAACGCGAATTCCGCACCCGGGGGCACGCCCTTAAGCCGATCGTTACGGTTGGTCATGCCGGATTGAGTGATGCCGTCATCCGGGAGATTGAGCTGTCACTGGAACACCATGAACTGATGAAGGTCCGTATCAGCGGCGCCGGCCGCGAGGAACGCGGCAACCTGATTGCCGCCGTCTGCAAGGCCTGTGGTGCGGAAACCGTGCAGGCCATCGGCAATATCGCACTGATCTACCGCAAGGCAAAGGCCGGGTAGGACCCGCGCCCCGCGGGGAAAGGCATTCCCGGCCGGCACCCTGAAGGGCATAAAGGGCCGGTCCTACGGTCTACCTGCTTCCTTCCATATCACCAGCACTACCAGTCCGAGCACACAGTTCACCAGGTAGGCACCGCTCGCCAGGCCGTGCAACTGCCCGAAACGCGGACTCGCTACCTGGCCGGTCGCACGCAATTCGGAAATCATCGGCGCCAGTACATATTCGCCAATGACGACCAGTACCACCATGAGGACAATCACCAGAAACTGCCAGCGTCTTGCATGAGCAGCGTGCTGCAGCCAGCCGAAGAGCAACAGCACACCAGCACACACCAGCCCGATCCGGCTTATAACGGTAAACAGGGCACCGGCCACCGAGCCGGCGGTCGCGGTATCAGGCAGTTCCGCGAACAGCGTCGGGGCAACCACCAGGCCGACCACCCACAGGCCGCCGATCCAGAGTGTCAGCAGGACACGTTCGATAACTGGGTAAATTCGTGACATACAAACAAGTACGTAAGTTATCCGATATAAGCTTGCGTGACCGTTGGCCGCAGGGATGCGGCCATCGAGCGTACAGGGATGTATTCACAGCGTGTCACACAAGCTTATATCGGTTAACTTACGTACACCCTGGCATGTATTAAACGTAGCGAACTTCAATAATCTCCAGGCTGCGTTCGCCGCCCGGCACCAGCACCGTGACGACATCCCCTTCCATCTTCGTAATCAGCGCGCGCGCGATCGGGGAATTCACGGAGATCATGCCGACCTTGATGTCGGCTTCGTCCTCACCAACGATCTGGTAGACAATGGTTTCCCCGGTATCCTCGTCGAGCATCTCGACGGTACAGCCAAACACCACCTTGCCGTTCGCATTCAACGTGGTGACATCAACGACATGGGCATGGCTCAACTTGCCATCGATCTCCTTGATGCGGCCCTCGGCAAAACTCTGCTGTTCACGTGCCGCGTGATACTCGGCATTTTCCTTAAGATCGCCATGGGCGCGGGCTTCCGCGATCGCCCGGATGATAAGCGGGCGATCTACCGTCTTTAACTGCACGAGTTCCTCGCGCAACTTTTCCGCACCCCGTGCAGTAATCGGGACCTTGGCTGTCATGTAATGTGCTCCTGGTGCAGCGTCTGCAGGCAGTTGACCGTATGCGTGTCGAGATACTCCAGTGCCTGCCCCATCGCCTGGGCACCGGCAAGGGTCGTGCTATAGGACACCTTGTGATGCAGCGCTGCCCTGCGAATTGTAAAGGAATCGGCTATCGCCTGCTTGCCTTCCGTGGTGTTCACGATCAGGTCAATCTGACCGTTCTTGATCATGTCCACGATATGCGGGCGCCCTTCCCGGACCTTGTTGACAACCGTACAATAGACACCGGCCGCATTGATTGACCTGGCGGTACCGCGAGTTGCAACCAGCTTGTAACCCCGGGCTGCAAGTTCGCCGGCAAGCGTTACGGCCGCTGCCCGGTCGGTCTTGCGTACACTGATCAGCGCGTTGCCACTTGCCGGCACGGCATTCCCGGCGCCCAGCTGGGCCTTGGCGAAGGCTTCGCCGAAGGTGCGGCCGACACCCATGACCTCGCCCGTGGATTTCATCTCGGGGCCGAGCAACGGATCGACCCCCTGGAACTTGATAAACGGAAACACCGCCTCCTTGACCGCGAAGAAGTCCGGGGTCCTTGCCGTCGTCAACCCCTGTTCTTTCAGGCTCTTGCCCGTCATGACACGCGCCGCGATCTTGGCCAGCGGCATTGAGGTGGCCTTCGAGACAAACGGCACGGTGCGTGAGGCGCGCGGGTTGACCTCGATGACATAGATATCATCGCCCTTCACCGCAAACTGGGTATTCATCAGTCCGCGTACATCCAGCTCCCTTGCCATCTGTCCCACCTGTTCACGCAGGCGCTGCTGGATGTCTTCACCCAGTGTATAGGGCGGCAACGAACAGGCGGAATCACCGGAATGCACGCCGGCCTCCTCGATGTGTTCCATAATGCCGCCAACCAGTACGTCCACGCCGTCATACACGGCATCGACATCCACCTCGATTGCCTCGTTGAGAAAGCGGTCCAGCAGCACCGGTGAATCATTCGATACACTGACGGCTTCGTGCATATAGCGGTCCAGGTCTTCCGCGCCGTAGATGATTTCCATGGCGCGCCCGCCGAGCACATAGGAAGGCCGTACCACCAGCGGGTAACCGATTTCCCCGGCCAGCGCGACAGCCTGGTCAGCCGAGGATGCCGTGCGGTTCGGTGGCTGCAGCAGTCCCAGCCGCTGGATCATCTGCTGAAAGCGCTCCCGGTCCTCGGCGTGATCGATGGCGTCCGCCGAGGTACCGATGACCGGCACGCCGCTGGCCTCGAGTCCGCGCGACAACTTTAACGGCGTCTGGCCACCGTACTGGACGATGACGCCCTTCGGCTGCTCCACGTGAATGACTTCCAGCACATCTTCCAGTGTCAGCGGCTCGAAGTAGAGACGGTCAGACGTATCATAGTCGGTCGAAACCGTTTCCGGGTTGCAGTTCACCATAATGGTCTCGAAGCCGTCCTCGCGGCAGGCCATTGCCGCATGCACGCAGCAGTAGTCGAATTCGATGCCCTGGCCGATGCGGTTCGGACCGCCGCCGAGCACCATGATCTTGTCACGTGCCGTCGGTTGTGCCTCGCACTCTTCTTCATAGGTTGAATACAGATAGGCCGTAGCGGTGGCAAACTCGGCAGCACAGGTATCGACCCGCTTGAACACCGGGCGAATACCGAGCTCATGGCGCCGCCGGCGCACGTCCGCCTCGTCCGTGCCGGTCAACGTGGCCAGCCGTGAATCCGCGAACCCCTTGCGCTTCAGATCACGCAGCCGGTCGGCATCCAGGGCGCCCATACCCTGTTCAGACACTTCACTTTCAACCATAACCAGTTCTTCAATCTGGGACAGGAACCACGGATCTATGGCCGTCAGGTCAAATATCTCCTCGACCGACAGTCCGGCACGAAAGCCGTCGGCCACCTGCCACAGGCGTTCCGGCCGCGGCAGGCCGAGTTCCTTGACCAGCTCTTCGCGGGCATTTGCCGCATCGAGATCGATGGTCTCATTCAGGCCATCGGCCCCGGTCTCCAGCCCGCGCAACGCCTTTTGCAGGGATTCCTGGAAGGTCCGGCCGATCGCCATGACTTCGCCAACGGATTTCATCTGGGTGCCCAGCAACCGTTCGGCCTGCGGAAATTTTTCAAAGGTAAACCGCGGGATCTTGGTCACCACGTAGTCTATGGTTGGCTCGAACGAGGCCGGGGTGGCGCCGCCGGTAATCTCGTTTTTCAGTTCATCCAGGGTATAACCGACGGCCAGCTTGGCGGCCACCTTGGCAATCGGGAAGCCGGTGGCCTTGGAAGCCAGCGCGGAAGAACGTGACACCCGCGGGTTCATCTCGATAATGATCATGCGGCCATCATCCGGATGGATGGCAAACTGCACGTTGGACCCGCCGGTCTCCACCCCGATCTTGCGCAGCACGGCAATCGATGCGTTGCGCATGATCTGGTATTCCTTGTCGGTCAGGGTCTGCGCCGGCGCCACGGTAATCGAGTCTCCGGTATGCACACCCATCGGATCGAGGTTCTCGATGGAACAGATGATGATGCAGTTGTCATTGCAGTCGCGCACCACCTCCATCTCGAACTCTTTCCAGCCAAGCGCCGATTCCTCCAGCAACACCTCGGTGGTCGGTGACAGATCGAGACCGTGTTCGCAGATGGCCGCGAATTCTTCCTTGTTATAGGCGATGCCGCCACCGCTGCCGCCGAGCGTAAACGACGGCCGGATAATGATCGGGAACCCGATGGACGCCTGTACCTGGTTGGCCTCTTCCATGCTATGCGCAACGGCAGCATGCGGCGTCGCCAGGCCAATTTCGGTCATGGCATCACGAAACAGGCCACGGTCCTCAGCCATGTCGATGGCCTCGCGACTGGCGCCGATGAGGTCTACACCGTATTTCTCGAGTACACCCTCGCGCACCAGGTCGAGTGCGCAGTTCAGACCGGTCTGCCCGCCCATGGTGGGCAGCAGGGCATCCGGGCGCTCCTTCTCGATGATGCGCGCCACGGTCTTCCAGTGCACCGGTTCGATATACACGGCATCGGCCGTGTCCGGGTCCGTCATAATGGTCGCCGGGTTGGAGTTGACCAGCACCACGCGGTAGCCCTCCTCGCGCAGCGCCTTGCAGGCCTGGACGCCGGAATAGTCGAACTCGCAGGCCTGACCGATCACAATCGGGCCGGCACCGATGATCATAATGCTTTCTATGTCAGTACGTTTCGGCATTGTATTTTTCTTGCCACAGAGCTCACAGAGGACACAGAGTTAAAAAAATAGAACAGAAAATATAAATATTCATGTTGCCTTTGCGTCTTGGTGGCTTTGTGTGAGAAATGTGTTCTCTGTGTCCTCTGTGGCTAATCTTTCTTCCCCATCATTTCAATAAACCGGTCGAACAGCGGCGCGACGTCGTGCGGTCCGGGACTGGCCTCGGGATGTCCCTGGAAACTGAACGCCGGACAGTCGGTGCGTGCCACGCCCTGCAACGAGCCGTCGAACAATGACCGGTGCGTCGGCGCAAGATTCTCCGGCAGGCTGTCTTCATCCACGGCAAAGCCGTGATTCTGGCTGGTGATCATTACCTGTTGGCTGGCCAGATCCTGTACCGGGTGGTTGGCGCCGTGGTGCCCGAATTTCATTTTCACCGTTTGCGCCCCGCTGGCGAGCGCCAGCAACTGGTGACCGAGGCAAATACCGAATACCGGAATCCCGGTTTCCAGCAGTTCACGGATCGCCGTGATCGCATAGTCACACGGCTCCGGGTCACCGGGGCCATTCGACAGGAAGATGCCATCGGGTTTCAGTGCCAGCACCTCCGCGGCACGCGTCTGCGCGGGAACCACGGTCATGCGGCAACCGCGATCGGCAAGCATGCGCAGGATATTGCGCTTCACCCCGAAGTCATAGGCGACCACGTGCCGGTTCGCCATGTCAGCAGGTGCCGGTTCCGGCAAACCGTGTTCCAGTGACCAGCTGCCCTGCGACCAGGCATAGGACT